>JASEGZ010000048.1 GCA_030018935.1 Syntrophales bacterium | reverse complement strand
ACAAACCGGACAGATTGTGTGCTACAAACCGGACATATCACGTGTTACTAACAGGAGCATTTCTTTTCCTTGACCCTGAATCAATTCCGCTGTAATATTCAAATATGGCATTTTCTTTTTAATTGGGGCTACGAGGCCGTTGAAAAGATAAAAGAATCTGAGATGATGAAAGAATGATTTGCTACACTAAAATCTGGTACTCCGGTGCACTATGAAAAGACTGACAATGCTAATGTTTCTTTTGTTGCCCCTTGTTTTGTATGGGGAAGATTTTCTGTTTCAGGGAGTTGTCAGGACAGTCCCTTTAGTCCGAATAAATCTAAGAATATTCTTTTACTACAGTGTGAAAACGAGGCGAGGAAGAATAAACTCGGGATATGGGCGCTGCCTTTAAGGAATCCGAGTAAAGAGTATCTAGCCTCTAAGGCAGGAAAAGAGGGCATAATCAAGAAATTCCATCTGTTAGAATGCCCGCATGCCAGACGGATAGATGCCAGGAATAAGGTAATCTTCAGTTCTATTGATGAGGCTTTGGATGATGGTTATCGCCCCTGCAGGATATGTAATCCACTGGAAAGACACAACCATTAGGTAAGCGTTCAGCCTTCGGCCTTCAGTTTTCAGCGAAAACAAAAAGATACCAGGGGTTACTGATCGCTGACGGCTGAACGCTTACGTTTATACTTATGGAAAGTGCTAAAAATGGCATATAAGTGGAAGGGTTTTTCTTTTGAAAGCTTTGCCGAGGCAGCAAACGCCTGGCTTTACTGGTGGAGTACAGAAAGGGCGGGGTGCCCCACTATGGCAGAAAACCTCACCTCCTGGATAAACGCTACTACTCCTGAAGAATGGAGGAAAGATGCACTTACCCACATTGAAGCGTATCATTGTGGAAGGTGCGGTTTCTTTATTCTAAAGCAACACCAAACAGTGGTAAAGCGGCTTTTAGAAGACATTAAAAAAGTGTAGTAAGCGTTCAGCCGTCAGCTCCGATTTTTTAATAGCGGTAGTAATCCGGTTTGAAGGGGCCGCCGATTTGAATACCAAGATAATCGGCCTGTTTGGGAGTTAACTTCGAAAGCTTGACTCCCAGGCGGTCAAGATGCAGTCTTGCCACCTCCTCATCAAGTTTCTTCGGCAGGGTATAAACACCAACTTTATATCTGTTGGCTGCCAGTTCAATCTGGGCGAGACACTGATTGGTAAAGCTGCAACTCATGACAAAACTGGGGTGGCCGGTGGCGCATCCGAGGTTGACCAATCGCCCTTCTGCGAGAACGATAATAGAATGTCCCGCGTTCATGGTCCACCTGTCCACCTGTGGTTTGATATTCTCTTTTTTACAGTTCTTCTCGAGATAATGTATGGCGATCTCGCTGTCGAAATGGCCGATGTTGCAGACAATAGCCTCATTCTTCATCTTTTCCATATGTTCACCCGTGATGACATCACAGCACCCCGTTGCGGTAACAAAGATATCCCCTTTTTCTGCAATATCCTCCAGCGTGGTGACCTCATACCCCTCCATGGCAGCCTGAAGGGCACAGATGGGATCAACCTCAACGATAATAACGCGAGCTCCAAGACCACGCATGGACTGGGCGCATCCCTTGCCGACATCACCGTATCCGCAGATCACGACGATCTTACCCGCAATCATGATATCTGTCGCTCGCTTGATGCCGTCAGCAAGTGATTCCCTGCAACCGTATAAATTGTCGAACTTAGATTTGGTTATCGAGTCATTGACGTTCATGGCAGGAAAGAGCAATTTACCGGCCTGGGCCATTTGATACAGTCTGTGAACACCTGTTGTCGTCTCTTCGGAAACGCCCCGGATATTTGCTGCCACTCGATGCCAGTGCTGCGGATCACGCTTAAAACTATAGCTGAGACGTTCCATGACAATCTGCATCTCTCTGTTCTCTTGTGTTCTATCAAGCAACACCGGGTCCTTCTCGACCTTGACACCCTGATGGACGAAAAGGGTCGCATCACCGCCATCATCAACGATCAGATCCGGCCCGGAACCATCCGGCCAGGTCAGGGCCTGTTCCGTACACCACCAGTATTCCTCGAGAGATTCCCCCTTCCAGGCGAAAACGGCTGCTGACCCTCCCTTGGCAATGGCGGCCGCCGCATGATCCTGTGTAGAGAAAATATTGCATGAGGCCCATCTGAGGTCAGCACCAAGCTCTCCGAGTGTTTCGATGAGCATCGCCGTTTGAATCGTCATATGGAGGCTACCCATAATCTTCAAACCCTTTAAAGGTTTTTGGGGACCGTACTTTTCTCGCACCGCCATCAGGCCGGGCATCTCGTTTTCGGTAAGTTCTAACTCCCTGCGCCCCCAGTCGGCAAGAGAGATGTCGGCAATTCTGTATTTTAAGTCCCTGTCAATCTCTTCGAATTTCATACGTCCCTCATCCCTGATTTTAGATTTCTCCATCCTTCAAACGGCAGCAGCCTGTCCCAGTTCTTCAATCTTATCTGTTTTCTCCCATGGATAATCATCGAGAAATAGTGTCCGGGGCAGTTTTCTATAGATGTCTCCATTGAGGAGATCAAATTGTTCGATCATGCCCCGGGGGGACAAATCAAAGAATTCCTTGATCAATACAGCCAGTTTTCTGTCGGATACAACACCAGTGCCAAAAGAATTTACATAAACGGAGATGGGCCTGGCAATACCTATGGCATAGGCCAGTTGAAGGGAACACCTCGTGGCCAGGCCAGCGGCGACGATATTCTTGACAACATACCGTGCCCCAAAGGCCGCAGAACAGTCAACTTTCTCCGGTGATTTGTTGACAATCGAACCGCCTCCTACCTGGGCGCCCGGATACCCTCCATAGAGCTGAACCACAATTTTGCGACCGGTTAATCCCGAATCAGCGGCGCTGCATGAATTGATGGCCTGCCATTCACCTGTGGGGTTGAACAGAAATTCGGTTTTTTCATCCACCCAACCCTTAAGGCAATCCATGGCCATCTGCCTGGCCTGTGGTTCTATACTGGATCTGAAACTCGGAGGAACATGGCGATAATCAATAGCGTTAGACATGAGAATGGTGGTCACCCGTAAGGGCGCCCCCTGATCGTCATAATCCACTGTCACCTGTCCCTTGCCATCCGGGGCGAATACAGGATTCCCACAATTTTCAAACGTCCTCATCAGCAGGCTTGCCAACACAAAGGGAAGGGGTAGCAATTCCGGTGTCTCATTGCAGGCAAATCCATAGATAATACCCTGGTCCCCGGCGCCAATTTCTTTATATTTACCGAGATTGGCCCGTGTACCTATATTGATATCCGGGGACTGGGGAACAATTGTATTGAGAACTCCCATGGAGTTCCCGTTAAGACCGAGGGCATAATCCCGATAACCTATAGACAGAACCGCCTCACGAACACACCTCTCGACATCCACATAGATCCTCGTATCAACCTCTCCACCAACGATACAGAGGCCCTTTCCTAAAAAAACCTCAATACCGCAATGGGGCATGGTATCAACGGTCATACCAATTTTATGCTCCTCATCCAGAATGGCAGCAATTACATTTGCCGCTATCGAATCAGCTACAATGTCAGGATGTCCTATCTTAACGCTCTCCGATGTAATTTGCATCTTTTTCTCCTTCCTTGACAAATTTAATTTTTTCCTTTTCCTCACTTTTGCCCACTTTCTACACCTTTGAACGGTTGGGTGGGGTAACAATACCACCGGAAATAATGAGTGTAAAAGCCTCTTCCACCAGCATGTCCGTATAAATCAACTCGTCTTCCGGCACCATCAAAAAAAATCCTGTCGTCGGGTTGGGTGCCGTGGGTATAAGTATGCTGATATAGTTGTCGTTATTTCCTACCCTGGTTTGAATCTCCCTATTGGGCCTGCCTGTTACAAACCCAATAGAATACATCCCCTTACGGGGAAATTCAACCAAAACAACCTTTTTAAAGCTCTGCTTTGTACTTTTAAACATACCATCGGCAATCCTTTTGATAGCTTGATAGATACCCCTTATAATAGGTACTTTATCTACAAGGCTCTCTCCCCACATGACGAGTTTGTTACCAAAATAACTCTGGGTTAAAAGACCACAGATAAAAACCAGAATTACCGTCACAATGATACCAAGCCCCGGTATGTGAAATGGCAGAAGTGTATCAGGCTGGTATCTTTCGGGGATAATCGTTAGGAGAGTATCCATCAGGTCTATAATAAAGATGAGGATATAAAGCGTCAATCCTATGGGGGTGATGACGGCAAGACCAGTTAAGAATATGGTTTTCAGTTTTCTCTTCAATACGTAAACAACCTCTCCGGCCGGATATGTAAACAACTAACAAAAAAAGCCGTTTTCAACAATACAGCCTATGTCATAAAAGTTTATGGTATTTTAATATTTGTCCCATTTTTGCCTGAACTTTTCTTTGACCTCGGGATTAAGCAGACCCACAGGCCATTCCCCCTTGAAAACCCGTGCCACTTCTCTTGCCGGACGGTGGGTAAGCTCCGTGAAAGCAGGTATGGAAAAATGACCGGAATGGGCGGTGACAATAAAGTTATCAAGTGTAAGCAACGGATCATCCGGTTTGATAGGTTCCGGTTCCGTAACATCTACCGCTGCTCCCATAATTATACCCTCTTTAAGGGCTGTATATAAGGCCTGTCCATCAACAATACCACCACGTGCCGTATTTACAAGGTGAGCAGTGGGCTTCATTTTTTTCAATTCTCTCAATCCCAGCAGGTGCTTGGTTTCTGTGGTAAGGGCGCTATGAACCGAGACGATATCTGATTCCCTGAGCAACCGATCGAGGTCCACTCGCTCCACTCCAAGTCCTGTAAATATTTCCTCGGGAATATAAGGATCATAAGCGATAATTCTCATACCGAAGCCCGTTGCTTTCGGAACCAGTGTCCGGGGGATACGACCAAACCCGACAAGGCCCAGGGTCTGTCCCTTTAACCGAGACATTTTAGGCCATATTTCCTTTTGTATATCGGGGTCAGGCTCGACCTTCCAACCTCCTCTCTTCACGGTCTCGTTCAAGGCGACGATCCTCCTGGTGCAGGCAAGAATAAGGGCCATGGCATGGTCTGATACCTCTTCCAGGCAGTAATCAGGCATATTAGCCACCAGGATGCCATGTTCAGTCGCGGCAGCCACATCCAGACGGTCATAGCCAATTCCCATACTCTGAATAAACCTGCATCTGGTCAACCTTTCCATTACCTTTCTCGAAAAGGGCTGGAAAGTAGCCACCCCTATTATCGCATCGGCATCGTGGGCCGTATCTATGACCTCCTCCTCAGTGAGACATAACTTCTTCACCACCTTAACATCCAATCCCTCCTCTCTCATTATCTTCTTGTAATCAGGTGCCGAGGGAATGTCGAAAACTTGCGCGACCTTAAAAACCATCTTTATTTGCCTCCTTAATAATGCTATTTGTTAAAATTCACTTTGCTCGCACTGAGCAGATAACATCTGAACTAAGCGGCGCGGCTATGCAGCGTTCACCAATCTCATCCGCCGTAACATCTATATCATACTGCGACTGCAACCCAAGCCAAAACTCGGCGGATGTTCCAAAAAACTTGGCCAGCCGGAGAGCTGTATCTGCTGTTATTTTCCTTTTTTCAAGGACAATCTCGTTTATTCTTCGAGCAGGTACACCAATATTCAAGGCAAGTCTATTTTGGCTCAGACCCACCGGCTTGAGAAACTCTTCCAAAAGAACTTCTCCAGGATGTACGGGGTGTAAATTATTTTTACCTAAAAGTGGCGAATGAAGCCCAATACCTTTTTGATATTCATACGTTACCAAATTTACCATTCACCCATGCGAAAAACTATTTCTAATGCTATCAATCAGTTATGGATGCAATGGCCAGTTTTAGGTTTCATGTTTCACTCCTCTAACGATAATCTGCTATTTCCACTTTATACGCTTCACCATGCCGCCAGATGAAACAGATGCGCCACTGTTCATAGATTCTAATGCCGTGTTGTCCTTCTCGGTCACTGCTCAGTTTTTCCAGTCTGTTCGCTGGTGGAATTCTTAAGTCATTGATATTTTTGCATTATTTTATCATTCGTAATTTCCTTAGCGCAACTTGCTGAATATCTCTTGGCATTTTTCGAGAAACTTCTCGACGATATATTTTTTCTGTTTCCTTGTCTTTAAAGGATTTTATCACTTTTAAACGCTATATTATATATCGTATTGCGTTAAACATCAAGCGTTACATTTTGAACATATCTTTGAGAGCTTTATCTTAGGAAATAAAAACAGCGTCCTCTGAGATGTGATATGGTGAAGTCAGCAAACAAAACCATTACACAAAGAAGGAGGACACCATGAGTAACGTAACAAAATTTGCTAAAAAAGTGAACAATCAAGTTCATGAATTGATGGAAAATATCCTGGCTATATGATCAGTCTGAACATCTTTTCGGAAATTTAGGGGAAAGACATCATCCAGAGACCAAAACTCCCAGAGGTGATTGATCACAGCACAGTCCAGATATCTATAGTTTCTCTCTACAAAAAGATCATCCCGGGTAGTGACAAATGCCTCTGGATATGATAGAGCCTTACAGATGGATTTGATTCTTATCGCCTCTTCATCAGATAAGGCGCCCAGATTGGAGAGGATTCGCCTCTTATTTTTGCCTTCTTCCCGGTAGGCTTCGGCTATGCTATAATAGTGATAAATTTTATCACCTCTACGTTTTTGATGGGTATGCAAATGAATATTTCTTGACATCGACTTTTCTTGTCTGTACGTAATTCAAAACGGCTAAAATCAAATAATGATGGTATTTCAATATGTTAGAACTTTCGCCCCTCCCTTAGTGGGAAACTTAGGATATAACAGGAGAGAAAAATGCCCAGTGTTTGTCTTTATTTCCAGGTTCATCAGCCATATCGCCTGAGGCACTATACCTTCTTTGATGTTGGTCATGACCATAGGTATGAGGATAGCGGAAAAAACCACCAGATCCTCAATAAGGTGGCAGAAAAATGTTACCTCCCGGCCAATGCGATGATGCTCGATTTGATAAAAAAATATCAGGGTAAGTTCAGGATCGCCTTTTCTATGACCGGTGTCATCCTCGATCAGTTTGAAGAATATCGGGAGGACGTTCTGGATAGTTTCAAGCGTCTCGCCGATACGGGATGTGTTGAATTCCTGGGTGAGACCTCTTACCATTCCCTTGCTTTCCTGTTTTCCCGGCGGGAATTCAGGGAGCAGGTCGCCCTGCATAAAAAGAGGATCCAGTCTCTCTTTGGTCAAACCCCGGTAACATTTCGTTACACTGAGCTCATTTATAACAATGAACTTGCAAAGATCATAGAAAAAATGGGATATAAGGTCATTCTCGCCGAGGGGGCGGATAAGATCCTCGGCTGGCGGAGTCCCAATTTTGTCTATCAACCGGCAGGGTGTATGAAGATGAAGTTGCTCTTGAGAAACTATCCCCTCTCCGATGATATTTCCTTCCGCTTCTCCAATCGGCAATGGGCCGAGTATCCCCTCCAAGCGGATAAATTTGCCCAGTGGGTCCATAGCATCAATGTTGCCGGAGAGGTCATCAACCTTTTTATGGATTATGAGACATTTGGTGAACATCAGTGGGAGGAAACAGGTATCTTCAAGTTCCTTCAGATGCTTCCCCGTGAAATCTTTAAACATTCTGACTTCAGGTTTCAGACCCCCGCTGAAGTCGCCCGGGACTATGATCCTGTTGCCCAGTTAGATGTGCCGGATTTCATCTCCTGGGCGGACGTAGAGAGGGACCTGACCGCCTGGCTGGGAAATTCGATGCAGAATGATGCCCTTCGCTCACTGTACAAGATGGAAAAAAAGGTCCGTCAAATGAAAGATGAGCATCTTCTCAAGACCTGGCGCAGGCTCCAGATATCGGATCATTTCTATTACATGTGCACCAAGTGGTTTGCCGACGGGGACGTTCATAAATATTTCAATCCCTATGGTTCACCGTATGATGCCTACATCAACTATATGAACATCCTTGACGACTTTTCCCGTTCTCTACCCGGGAAAAAGGAGGGTAATCCATGACAGAAAACAACAACGGTTATCTTTTTGAGGTTAGTTGGGAGGTCTGCAACAAGGTCGGGGGAATATATACAGTGATCACCAGTAAGGTAAGGGAAGCGATCCGTGTCTATGGTGATAACTATTTTCTCCTGGGACCGGACCTCAAAACCAATCTTGAATTCGAAGAAACCGACGAAGAATGCTGGGCAGAGATCAGGGAAGGCACGGCCATCAGGGAGATCCTCTGTCGCTTTGGCCGATGGAAGATACCTGGTGAACCAAAGGTCATCCTGGTAAGCTCCGGGGAAAAATACAATAAAGACCAACTTCTCTACAGTCTATGGGAAGACTATGGCGTAGATTCCATCGCCGGCGGATGGGATTACATCGAACCAGTGATGTTCAGCTATGCCTGCGGGGAGGTTATCGAAACGATCTATAATCTGCTGGCAAGACCTGAAGGTATTCCGGCTGTTGCCCAGTTCCATGAATGGATGACAGGGGCAGGTCTCCTCTGTTTGAAAAAGATGGTGCCGGAAATTGGCGCCGTCTTTACCACCCATGCTACGATCTTAGGGAGAACCCTTGCCGGTGCAGGGATGGATATCTACTCTACCATGGAAAATATCTCCCCCCAGCGGGAAGCAAGTACCCATAATATCACCGCCAAATATTCGATGGAAGTGGTGACGGCACGGGAGGCGGATTGTTTTACAACGGTTAGTGAGATAACCGCTTCCGAGGCAAAAAATTTTCTTGGCCGCTACCCGGAGATCATCACCCCCAATGGCCTGGATATGGACCGTATTCCAGACTTGCTAAAGGACAGAACACCTGCATTAAGAGCTAGGGAAAGGCTCCTGAGCGCTGCTTCAAAATTCCTGAGAAAAGACCTTCCTACGAACACAAAGATTGTAAACATCTCGGGGCGTTACGAGTTCCACAACAAGGGTATAGATATCTTTTTGAATGTCTTGGGACGTCTCGAAAAAGAGATGACGGAAAACGAGTCCCTCCTGGCCTATCTCTTTGTACTTAGCGGCCACACGGATCTGATCCCTTCCCTCCAGAGCGGCTACACAAGAGCTGAGACAGGAAATCCACCGATTACAACCCACAGGCTTCATTACGAGGCATCGGATCCTATTCTCGAAACCTGCGGCAGGCTAGGGCTCAGGAACATGCCACAGAACAGGGTCAATGTCATCTTTATACCGGCATACTTAACCGGTCATAATGGTCTGATCAACATGACCTATTACGAAGCCCTTTCTGGATGTGATCTGGGGGTTTTCCCATCCTACTACGAGCCCTGGGGTTATACACCTCTCGAAAGCGCTGCCTACGCGGTGCCTACCATTACAACCGATCAGGCCGGTTTTGGCCTGTTTGTCCTCTCCACTATCGGTGAAAATAAAGGTGTTATTCTCCTGAAGCGCAAAGGACAGGCAATGAACATCATCGAAGACCATCTGTACAGCATCTTAAAAGACTTTCTCACCTGGTCGGAGGCGGAGATACTTGAAAGACGGAAAATAGCCCAGCATGTGGCTCTGCGGACGAACTGGGAGGACTTCTTCGGCGCCTATCGGGAGGCATATGACAGGGCCTTAACGGTCGCCCGTGTACGTTCCGAAAAGCTTGTCTCCATTGGTTACCGAGAGGTGAAGCCCCCCATTACCCTTGTCGTATCTGTGCAGCCCCATTTCCGGATGTTTACCGCTATCGCCAATCTTCCCCCGAAGATTGAACGACTGAGGGAGATGGCCTACAATCTATGGTGGACGTGGAACCCCGAAGCTCTCGATCTATTTGCCATACTCGATACCAGGGCATGGACAGAGATGGGAAATAATCCGGCCAGGATGCTGGAGACAGTATCCCGGGAGAGGCTGCTGGTGGTGTCAGAAAACCAGAGCTATATGAACCTCTATACCCAGGTAATGCAAAAATTTGACGAGTACATGAGCGAAAAGTCCCCCTGTGCAAAGGTTGAAATCTCCGAAGAAATCAAGTTGTCATCACCGATAGCCTATTTCTCAACGGAATACGGCCTTCATGAGAGCATTCCGATCTATTCGGGTGGACTGGGTGTCCTTTCCGGTGATCACTTAAAGACTACCAGCGACCTCAATATCCCTCTTGTTGGTGTTGGTCTACTTTACAAGAACGGCTATTTTAAACAGGTTATTGATAACAATGGCGTGCAGATGGCGGAGTATCTGGAGAACGACTTTTCCAATATGCCTGTCCAGATCGTACAGGACGACAGGGGAAATGAGGTTCAGATCTCCCTTGAACTGCCGGGACGGGCCCTTTTTGCCAACATATGGGAAGCCCGTGTGGGACGTGTTTCGCTGTACCTCCTGGATACGGATGTACCCAGAAATACCGCTCAGGACAGAAAGATAACGGAACGCCTGTACTGCGCTGACCAGAGAATTAGGATAGAACAGGAGATCCTCCTCGGCGCCGGCGGTGTCAGGTTGTTAAAAAAGTTGGGTATCAAACCATGCGTCTATCACCTCAACGAGGGGCATTCCGCTTTTCTCCTGTTTGAACGTATCTCAGCCCTGATGACGGAACAAGGGCTTTCCTTTGAAGAGGCCTGTGAAGTGGTGCGGAGCAGGACTGTCTTTACCACCCACACGCCCGTTGAGGCCGGGCATGAGAGATTCAGCAGGGAGTTGATGGAACATTACTTCTCCGGTTTTGTCAAGCGTACCGGTATTTCCTGGTCGCAGTTCTGGGAATTGGGACGAAAGGAAAGCGGTGAGGATAAGCCTTTCTTTATGACCATTCTCGCCCTCAAGCTGACCCAGATGAGCAATGCGGTAAGCCGGATCCATGGCCGGGTATCACGCCGCATGTGGCGTGATGTATGGAAGGGCTTTCACGAGACCGACACCCCGATTCGCCACATCACCAATGGCGTTCATGTGATGTCTTATATGGCGCCGAGGATGAAAGAATTGTTAGAGACTTATCTCGGAGTGGACTGTGGGACAATGATCTCGGATCCTGGAGTCTGGGCAAGGATCCAGGAGATACCCGATGCCTTATTGTGGCGCATAAGACATGGAATTAAGCAAAAAACTATTGAATTTTTAAGTGATTATATTTCCAGAAACTGGGAAAAGTACGGTTACACGAAGATGTGGCAGGAAGAACTGTTTTCCAGGATCAACCCTGCGGCCCTGTTGATTGGATTCGCCAGACGATTCGCTCCTTACAAACGTGCCGATCTTCTGTTGTCTGACCTGGAGCGCTTGGACAGGATCTTGAATCATCAGACGCGTCCCGTTCATATCATCTTCGCGGGAAAGGCCCATCCGAACGACGAGATGGGAAAAACGCTGATTAAAAAGGTTATTGATGCCTGTAAGGACAAAAGATTCATAGGAAAAATGTTCTTTATCGAGGATCATGACATCCGTGTTGCCCGTCATCTTGTTCAGGGAGTTGATGTCTGGCTGAATACCCCCCGCAGGCCTTATGAAGCGAGCGGCACCAGTGGCATAAAAGCCGCAGTGAATGGGGTACTCAATCTCAGCATCTCCGATGGGTGGTGGGCCGAAGGTTATGACGGAACTAATGGCTGGACAATTGGATCTGTGGAGAAGGGGTACCTGGAAGATACGGTACATAGCGACGAGGAAGACAGCAGGTCGCTCTATTCACTCCTCGAAAATTCCGTGATTCCCACCTTCTACGACCGGGAAGTATCAGGGCTACCCGAGAAATGGATCGGTATGATCAAAAGGTCAATGCAGACCCTGGTGCCGAAGTTCACTTCCGAGAGGATGCTCCTCCAGTATTACCAGGAAATGTACATGCCCGCAGTGAGGAGGGCGGGCAAGCTAAGGGAAGACTCTTACAAACTGGCCAGGGAACTTGCCGACTGGAAACTTAAAATTCCCATGCGGTTTTCCTCTCTCAAAATATTAGATGTTAATATTGGGGGCATCCATGGAAGTATCGTTCTTGTCGCTCAGCCGCTGCTTGTCGAGGTAAGGGTTGACCCTGGTGGACTGGAACCAGAGGAAATCTTAGTCGAGATGGTGATCGGGAAAAAAGAAGGAAACGATTTTGCCGGTAATCCGGAATGTGTACCCTTGAAAATTGTGAAGAGGGAACCAGACGGGGTTCTCACCTTTTCCGTCGCGTACGTTGTTCGGGAGAACGGATCTTACCGCTACGGGATCCGGGTGATGCCTTATAATAAAAATGCCCTCTACCGGCACGAGGCAGGCCTCGTCCTCTGGGGGTGATTTTATATTTTTTCCACGACGTGCTTAATTTTTTTACTTTCCACCAGTTCTAAGAACAACTCGCCCAGGGGGGCAGAGTGTTTCACAACCTGCCGCCAGTTTTTCGTTCGTCGGGCAGGGTCATCGAGAAAAATCACAAAATCATCTCTATCCGGTATCTTTCCTCCCGGCAATTTCTCGATAAATTCCCTGGAAGGGTACACCATTAACACATTTTCAAGAATATCGGCTGCCGGACGACGATAGTTGAGCTTCTTATCCAGCCAGCCGGGTATGAGCCGTTCCTGATGGTGAAAAAAGAGTATTGTTTCATCGTCTTTTGCCGCATAATTATGGCTCAAATGGTAATCTGTCAGTCCCCCGTCCCGGTAAACACCCCTTGGCGCGCCATAGATATCTCTGACACCAGTAACAACAAGGGGAATGGCACCGGATGCCAGGACAACATGCTTGAAATTGATTTCACTTAGGGGAATATACTGACCCCGGAAATCATCCCGGAGGCAGAAATAGGGGGGTTTTGGTCCATTATAAAACACGACACGTTCGGCAAATCCATACAGGAAAGAGCGGTTTATCGCGTTCAGAACAAAACAGATCCCGAGACCGAGCTGCTGCACCCATTTTATCTTGGAAGCCACAAGGTGTCTTGCCCGGGAGGTGATGATTGCCAGGCGATACTTCTTGTTAGCGAGGGCAAAGGGGAGGGCGTCGTCTTCGAGGTAAGCATTTACAACATCACTTAGGGACTGCAAGAGAGTTGCAGGTTTATCTTTTCTTTTGAAGGTCAGGGCGATATAGGCTTCCAAGAGGGCACGGTAACTCTTTTCCGGCTCCGGTTGCAGCCAGGCAGCAAACCGCCATGCGCCAGACGATGAGCCGACAAGAAGTACTGGCTTCTTTTGCCCGAGCACGTCATTTTGTAATAATGTAAGATCGAAGCCACTGGCGATAAGCCACCGGGGACCTACTGCCGGTCCGACATAGGTTGTGACATGGTCTAAATTAAAACCACCGTCTTGAATAATCTGATAGGCCCGTTTACCTGCCTTGATACGGATACCGTCCATCGCTTCGATCCCCCGTAACAGGGTTCAGGGGCCAGGATTCAGGGTATCCCTAATTCCCAATTTCTGACCCCTGACCCTATGCCCCCTAACTCCCGTTAAAAACTTGACACAACTTTATACGTTCTGTAAAATAACTACAACAATGGATATTCTTTTCGTCGTTGCCTGATACATGATTTCTTCTTCAGGAAATTGTGATTCATATACAAAGATCGTTTGATTTGTCAATGCTTGAATGTTTGCTGAAAAAGCCGGTTACCCCCCTCGTTAAGGGGGTACATTACGATTGAAGGAAGGAAAGCCTATGGACATCAAGTCCCAGATGATTGAGCTGGCAAAAAACGCGAGAAAGGCGGCTGTTACCCTTTCTCACGTATCCTCCGAGACAAAAGACAGGGCGCTGATTGCCATGGCGGAGGAGCTCGTCGGGCAAACCAATTATCTCATCAGGGAAAATATGAAGGACCTGGAACATGCCAGACAGGCGGGTCTCTCCGGGGCCATGATTGACAGGCTCACCCTCAAAGAAGCCACCGTGGAGGGTATTGCAAAAGGTTTGGGTGAAGTTGCCGCTCTGCCCGATCCGGTGGGGAAAGTGACCTCCATGTGGCGAAGGCCCAATGGTCTTGTTGTCGGGAGGATGAGGATCCCTCTCGGTGTTATCGGGATTATCTATGAATCGCGTCCCAATGTTACGGTAGATGCTGCCGCCCTCTGCCTGAAGTCAGGAAATGCCGTCATTTTAAGGGGTGGATCCGAGGCGATACATTCAAATATCGCTATTGCCGACATCCTCAAGGATGTCCTGAGAAAAGAGGCGTTGCCCGAGACGGCCATCCAGGTAGTTTCGATAACTGACAGAGAAGCCGTTTATGAGATGCTGCAACTTGAGGAATACATTGATCTGATCATCCCAAGAGGGGGGGAAGACCTGATCAGGGCCGTGGTAAATCAATCGCGAATTCCGGTCATCAAGCACTACAAAGGGGTCTGCCACATCTTCATTGATGCCGCCGCCGATCTCGAGATGGCCGTAAAGATATGCATGAATGCAAAAACCCAGCGTCCGGGGGTCTGTAACGCCATGGAGACCCTTCTGGTTCATCAGGATATTGCAGATAAGTTTCTGCCCATGATGGCGCAGCATTTCTGGAAGGCTGATGTTGCCCTGAGAGGATGTGAAAGGACAAAGGCCATCCTGCCGGATATTGAGGAGGCGACCGAGGACGACTGGTACAGGGAGTATCTTGATCTCATCCTGTCAATACGTATTGTGAGCAACATTGACGAAGCCATTGCCCATATCGAAAAGTATGGTTCCCTCCATACGGAGGCCATTATCACCCGTGACTATGACAATTCCCAGCGTTTTTTAAGTGAAGTCAACTCCTCCACCGTTCTGGTCAATGCCTCCACCCGTTTCAGTGATGGCTTCGAATTGGGTCTTGGGGCGGAGATAGGCATCAGTACGACAAAACTGCACGCCTTTGGCCCCATGGGATTGGAAGAGCTGACAACCACCAAATTCATCATCTATGGAAATGGACAGATAAGGACATGAAATGGGGGTTGCTGGGAGGCACTTTCGATCCGATACACCTGGGTCACTTAAGGTGTGCCGAGGAGGTCCTCGAGATATTTGCTTTGGACAGGATCATCTTTATTCCAGCGGGAAGGCCACCCCATAAAATAGATGCCTGTATCACTTCTTTTTACCATCGCGAACATATGATAAGGCTTGCCATAGAGGGAAACCCGGCATTTTCATTCTCCGATGTGGAGAGTCGGCGCAAGGGTAAATCTTTTTCGGTGGAAACGGTTGATTACTTTCTGAAGAGATACTCAGAAGATCTCGATTTATACTTTATCCTGGGGCAAGATGCCTTTTGCCAGGTCCAGACATGGAAAAATTGGGAAGAACTCCTCCTGTCGTGCAATTTTGTAGTTATGAGAAGACCTGGCTATGAGGATGTAGGACTATCAGAAGTTGTACCCGCCGCGATTGCCTCCCAATTTACATACGACGAACATGTGAAAGGGTTTAAAGGACCTACCGGGCGGATTATATATTTCCAGGAAGTGACTCTACTGGACATATCGGCAAGCGATATCAGGCGAAGACTGAAAGAAAGAAAATCAATCAGGTATCTTGTTCCCGATGCCGTCTGCCATTATATCTTTCAAAATTCTCTTTACGGAGCATAGAAAATCTGTTATGATAATATAAAAATTGCACCTCTCCTTTCGTAGGAATCCTCCTGCGGAGGGGCTTCCTCTTTAACTTGTTTCTAAGAGGGGTGAGATTATCGTGTTATATAAATTAAGGTATAATAATCTCTTGACTCTTTGTAAAAGCAACTATATAATAAGCGGAAAGTTTTACGATACTGAAAATTGGCTTCAGAAAGGGTGAATTCGCAGAATCAGCAGAGCTGGACCGAAGATTCGAGACCTTTGAAAAACTGAAAATTGGCTTCGTGAAGGGCGAATCAAAGATTTTTTCGGGGAGGGGGGCTCTGCCATCGCAGCGAAGTGCCCGCCAGGGCGGCTGTTTGAAGGCGAAGCCTGGGTTTTTCCTGGCAGCGAAACTAAATGATGCATAATCGTCAAAAGATTTTGAAGCCCTGATGAAGTCAATTTTCAAAGCTCTCAAGATTTTATTGGGTGATCACGAGATTATTTCAACAAGAGTGAAGGGTATAAATTGTTCTTGACAGAGAAGAAAATTTAATTATAATAATATTAGGTTCATTTCTTGGTTCTTTGAAAGTTGAATAGTGGGATAATTGATTTGTGGGTTCTTTTCGTTACTTGTAAAAGCGGGGAGAGAAATCTCTGTGATAATTAAAACTGGAGAGTTTGATCCTGGCTCAGAACAAACGCTGGCGGCGTGCCTAA
>JASEGZ010000047.1:9122-16340 GCA_030018935.1 Syntrophales bacterium | reverse complement strand
CTTATCTATACAGAATAGCTAAACTATTTTTTGGCAACTGTTAAAGATCAGTTAGCGGTATTTATATAATGGGAAAAGATAATATTGCCATCTCGCTGCTTAATGTTTATTCAACGGTTATTGTAAAAGTTGGATCACAAACAATTCTCTTCGATCCCGTAGAGGTTGATCCTGATCGTTTTAGTGACCTCAGTTTAATTATCGTAACCCATGAGCATGTTGATCATTTCGACAAAAAGTTAGTTACAGAGATACAAAGAAAGACGGAGGCAAAGATTCTCACGACTCCTTTTATCGCAAAACGGTTATGTACTCCTGGTAATTCTGTAATATCAATGGAGATAGGGGATTCTTTTAGAATAAAAAGAGACCTCTGTATATACGCTGAATATTCCAAACATGTCGCCAATCAACCTTTAGTATTTTTTATCCAGTCTTCACTGGCGACGATTTTTCACCCAAATGACAGTGAATATTTTCCGGAAATGGAAACATTAAGAGAGAAATATCATCCTTTAATAATGATTTTTCTTGGCACTTCAATGCAGAACTTATTGAATATCAGCGCTATCATCAAGCCAGAGGTTATTATTTCTTATGCGTACCCATTTATCGGCTCATTTAATTTACCAGGCACCGAAATAGTGGGCACCGAAATAGTGACGTTAAAGCAGTTTGCATGGTATTACTATCCCCCAAACGCGGGAATTGATGGACTGATACAAAAGCATTGAACTGAAAAGGATGTTGATGTAATAAGGCTTGTGGAAAAAGTTGACCGGCTTGGCATAAGGGGAACTTATGCAACCGGGATTGAATAACCAGTCGTTATTACAATAGAACAAGCGGTATCTTAATTGACGAGGAAAGGAGGAAAAGCAAATCTTTGGCGCTTGCGAGAGAAAATTTAAATTTAATTTAAGGAAAGGGGTCATATTGTATGAGCTATAAATTTGTTACCTATGAAACAGAAAAGGAAATAGCTGAAATAACCTTAAATAAACCAGACAAGTTAAACGTCATGGATTTTCCCGGTGATGGCGGCATCTATGACGATTTCATGTCGGCTTTAGATCAGGCAAATGATGATGATAACATCAAAGTTGTTATTATCAAGGGAGCGGGACGTGCATTTTGTGCCGGTCATGATTTGTCCCGTATTTACAAGGTATATGAAGAGCAGGACAAGGATCCTGGGAAACGCCGTCCCAGCCAGAGGGCCAGGTTAAAAATTGACAGGAAGTGGCTCGAAGGACACCAAAAACTTCTGCTTTTGCCGAAGATCACCATCGCCCAGGTCCATGGGAATTGTATCGGAGAAGGCTCTGTAATTTCAGAGATGTGTGATATTACCATCGTTGCTGATGATGCCAAGATCAGTCATGCAGAGCAGAGACTTGGTTTTGCAGGCAGCGGCCTGAATCTGATACCGCTCTATCAGACGGTTGGGTATAAGAAGGCCCGCTGGATGCTTCTTACCGGCGATTCCATCAACGGCATTGAAGCGGAGAGGATTGGCTGGGCAACGAAGTCCGTACCGTATGAAAAGTTGGAGGAAGAGGTTAATGCCATGGCCCGGCGGCTGGCATTGCTGCCCATTGACGGAATCGCCATTGGCAAGGTGGCTAATCACTATGTTTGTGACATCTTAGGGTTTAATGCGGGACTTGTTAAGGGTTATTTATCCCATACCCTTTTTACCAATCTAAGGTGGGAAGAGGGCGAGTATAATTTTGTTAAAAAGAGAAAAGAAGAGGGGGTAAGAGAAGGTATCCATAAACGTGACGAGCGTTATCTGTGAGGAAGTGATGAGAGCCGGAAAGAGAGAAATTAGGAGAGAAAATGACCTTCACCGCAGGTGTTGACGTCGGGTCCCTTTGTACAAAGGTAGTTATCTTAAACAGCGAAAAAAAAATAAAGTCTTATGCCATTTTGCGAAGTGGCGCTGTCTATAGAGGAGCGGCTGAAGCAGCCCTGGATGAGGCTTTAAACAGGGCCGGTTTAGATGCTAAGGAACTCAGTTACATCGTGTCCACCGGTTATGGGCGGTCAAGGGTGTCTTATGCTAATAACGAAATCACAGAGATCAGCTGCCACGCCCGGGGAGCAAATTTCACCTCAGCCGAGATAAGGACAGTTATAGACATAGGAGGCCAGGACAGTAAGGTCATTCAGTTAAACGAAAAAGGACAGGCCGTAAGGTTTGTCATGAACGATAAATGTGCTGCGGGAACAGGTCGTTTCCTCGAAGTAATGGCGGGGGCATTGGAAGTTGATCTTGATGAAATGAGCGAGCTCTCGTTTCAGGCCAGAGAAGATATTGAAGTTAGCAGTATGTGTACTGTCTTTGCGGAGTCGGAAGTCATTTCTTTATTCGCCGGTGGTTATACCAAACCGGAAATAGCGGGCGCCATATATCGCTCTATTGCCCGCAGGGTTACGGGATTGGTGGGACAGTTGGGTTTAAAGGAAAGGGTAGCCATGACGGGAGGAGTGGCAAAGAGTAAGGGTATGGTGCGCGCCCTGGAAGAAAAATTGGGATTAACCTTACTCATTCCTCCTGAACCGCAGATTATTGGCGCCCTGGGGGCAGCTCTTTTTGCCTACGACAAAGCGCCGATAAATTGACATAATAGCGAATAATTAGAGGCTCTGAAAATGGGAGTCTCCTCATAGGGAGGATAATGAAATGGAAGAAGAGAGTATTCTATTGAAAAAAGAGGGGAATATCGCCACGATAACCCTTAATCGTCCGGAGAGACTCAACGCATTAGATTGGCCTGCCCAGTGGCTATTCGGGCAGAAACTCGATGAGGTGGCAGGGGATGATGAGATAAGAGTGCTGATAATTACCGGCGGGGAAAGGGCCTTTTGTGCGGGCGGCGATGTAAGCGCTCAAAGGGGCAGAATAGGAATGAAGCCTTCGGAGAGAAGGGCGGGTATGAAAAGACTTCTGAAGAACCCCCTGAAGATCAGGAGGATGTCTGTACCGGTCATTGCCATGGTAAACGGTGTTGCCGTGGGAGCGGGGTGTAATCTGGCCCTGGCCTGCGATATTATTATCGCTTCGGAAAAGGCAAGGTTCGGTCAGGCCTTTGTTAAGGTGGGCCTCGTACAGGATTACGGGGGAAGCTACCTGCTCTCCCGACAGGTAGGCACAAAAAAGGCGTGTGAACTCGTCTTTACCGGCGACCTCATAGACGCACATGAGGCATTACGTATCGGGATGGTAAATAAGGTAGTCCCGGAAGGAGAATTGGAAAGCGCCACCAGGGAAATGGCGATGAAGATAGCAAACAAAGCGCCTCTTGCCGTGAGTATTGCGAAACGTTCCATTTATGATGGCTTTGATAATTTTGATCTGGAGACTGCTCTGGAGTACGAGATTTATACCCAGGGATTTTGCTCTGACACGGAAGACCATAGAGAAGGGACAACAGCTTTTCTCGAAAAGAGAGAGCCGGAATTCAAGGGAATGTAGAGTCTTGGAGGAACATAATGGATTTTGAGTTGAGTGAAGAACACAAGATATTTCAGAGGACAGCCGCACAATTTGCCCAGAAGGAGATTGCCCCCTTAGGAGAAGAATATGATGAGAAAGAGGAATATCCAAAGTGGCTTTTCCGAAGGGCGGGTGAGTTAGGTTTCTTGGGTATACCGTATCCAGAACAGTATGGAGGTACAGGCCCCGATACCATTGCCCTGTCCATATTTGCAGAGGAGGTAACGAAGGCAGATGCGGGAATTGCAATGGGTCTGGTTGTCCAGAATACGGTGGGTACCTCTCCGATATACAATTTTGGCTCAGAAGAGCTCAAACAGAGGTACCTGGTACCCGCTATCAGAGGTGAATTGGTCGGTTCCTTTGCCCTGACGGAACCCAACGTTGGTTCTGACGTATCTGCTGTGGAGATGAGCGCCAGGGAGGAAGGGGGAAGTTACATCCTCAATGGAGCGAAGACCTTTGCTTCCAGCGGCATGATGGCCGATTATGTAATTGTCGCGGCAAGGACAGAGAAAGGTAAGGGGCATCAGGGGATAACTATCTTTTTAGTTGACCCCCAATCCCCTGGCTTCACCCGGAAGGGGCTGAAAAAGTTAGGGATTCGCGCCCAGGATATCGCGGAGTTTACCTTTGAGGACTGCCATGTTCCGAAGGAGAATGTCCTCGGTGAGGTGGGAAATGGATTTTACCATCTCATGTCCACTGTTCAGAAGACTAGGATCGTGGTGGGGGCCTCAAGTGTCGGTTTGGCGAGAGCCGCCTTTGAAACCGCTTTAAGGTATGCAAAGGAGAGGCGTCAATTCGGTCAGCCGATAGGTAAATTTCAGGGTATTCAGTTCAAGCTGGCCGATATGGCCATGGAGATTGAACTGGCATCCCTCCTCGTCTATAAGGCGGCGTGGCTGAACGATAAGGGCGAGCAGTGTATTAAAGAGGCCTCGATGGCGAAACTTTATGCCTCGGAGATGGTAAACAGGGTTGCCTATCAGGCCCTCCAGATACACGGAGGATATGGTTACATGAGAGAATACCCTCTGGAGCGCTACTACAGGGATGCGAGAATAATGGAGATATTTGAAGGCACATCTGAGATACAAAGACTCATCATATCTCGACAGTTGGGTCTGTAGGCATGAAAAGTGTAAAGTTTGAAGTGAGCTAAAATGCCTAAAGTTGCAGGAAAATTAAAAACAAGAGCTTTGAAATTTGGATTCATCCGCGCTCAAAAATCTTTTTCGACCATGCACGTCTCGCTTCGCTGCAAAGGCAAAACTCGCGCTTGAGCGCTCAAACATTGCCTTTGCGGACGCTTCGCTGCGACGGCATGGTGCCCGAAAAACATTTGATTCGCTCTCCTGAATCCAAATTTCATTATTTTTCAAAGGTCTCAAAACTTTAGTCACTTCCAACTTTAGTTCACTTTAGGCACTTTTATTCGTAGAAAGGAGAAAGGAAATGAATTTCGGATTTACGGAGGAACAGAATATTTTGCGAAAGAGTGTAAAGGATTTTATGGAGAAGGAGTGCCCTACTGAATATGTAAGGGAACTCGATGAAAAGGAAGAGTACCCCTATGAACTCTACGGAAAGATGGCAAAATTAGGCTGGTTTGGTTTGCCTATCCCTGAAGAATACGGGGGAAGTGGATTGGGCGCCGTGGATCTCGTGATTGTCGGGGAAGAGATGTCGCGGTTTTCCTTTGAAATCGCTGCGGGCTTTGGTGTCAGTATCTTCTGTGGTTTGAGCATTCTCGAACATGGAAGTGAGGAACAGAAAAAGTTTTATATACCGAGAATGATAAAAAACGAAATTAGATTATCCATAGGAATTACGGAACCGAACGCAGGTTCGGATGCCGCTGCCCTTACCACCTCGGCAGTTCCGGATGGCAACGGCTGGGCAATAAACGGACAAAAAACCTTTCAGACAGCATCTGATGCTAAAAACAACATTATATGTCTCTATGTGAGAACGGACAAGGATGTACCCAAGCATAGAGGGATAAGCCTGATCCTCGTTCCCAACGATGCGCCGGGGGTTGAGATAAGGAGGATAAAGACCCTCGGGAGAAAGATGCTCCATACCAACGAGGTCTTCTTTGAAGATGTCCATGTCCCCAGGGAAAACCTGGTAGGTGAATTAAACGGTGGTTGGAAGATGCTCCTTTCCGGTCTCGCGCTAGAAAGACTGTACGTATGTTCAACATACATCGGAAGTGCCCAGACCGTTGTAGATCTGGCTTTGGAGCACGCAAAGCAGAGAGTGCAGTTCGGCAGACCTATCGGGACCTTTCAGGCTATCGGTCACATGCTGGCCGATATGCAGACTGAGGTTGATGCCGCCCGTCTTTTGGTATACAGGGCTGCCTGGATGTACGATCAGGGTATGCCCTGCATGAGAGAGGTAAGCATGGCTAAGCTTTACGGTTCTGAAGCATACGCCAGACTTTCAAATCAGGGGATGCAGATCATGGGTGGGTACGGATACTCCATGGAGTACGAGATGCAGCGGCATTTCAGGGATTCGAGGATCCTCACGGTGAGCGCCGGTTCTTCACAGATGCAGAGAACGGTTATTGCCCGGGGAATGGGTTTAAGAGTTGAGTAAATAAGAAGGAGGATGTTGAACGTGATTTTTTTTAATGAAGAACAGAAGATGATACAGGAGACGGTAAGGAGACTGACGAAGGAGAAGGTCGCCCCGAGGGCTGCTGAGATAGACGAAAAAGATGAATTCCCCTGGGATATTGCCAAAATATTTGGCGAACACGGACTTCTCAATCTGGTGCTTCCCGAGGAATACGGCGGGGTAAACGCCAACGCCACCACCCTCTGTACGGTTATGGAGGAGATATCAAAGGTGTCGCCGGCATGCGCCATAATGCTATTTACCACTTGGTCACCCATCAATGTCCTTATGAGAGGTGGGACTGAGGAACAGAAGAAGAGATTCTATCCCCGGTTTTCCTCTGCTGATAAAATGTGTGCTTTTGTGCTTACTGAACCCAATGCCGGCTCAGATGCGGCCTCAATCCAGACAAAGGCCATCTTAGAAGGGGATAGTTACATATTTAATGGAAACAAGATATTTATCACCACAGGAGAGGTGGCGGATTTTTATTTAACCTTTGTCAGGACCGGACTGGGGGAGAGGGCCAGGGGGGTAAGTGCTTTTATCGTAGAGAAAGGTACCCCGGGGTTTAGCTTCGGGAAGAAAGAAAAGAAGATGGGTTTACGGGGAAGCCCTCTGATGGAACTCATCTTTGAGGACGCAAGGGTACCGAAGGAAAACCTCGTCGGAAAAGTAGGGGAAGGCTGGAAGATACTGGTAGAGTATGGCAACCAGATGCGGCTCTGGGGCGCTGCTTCTATGTCTCTCGGGATTGCGGAAGGGGCCCTGGAGTATGCGCTTGGATATGCCAAAGAAAGGGTGCAATTTGGAAAACCCATTGCCAGTCTTCAGGCTATTCAGTTCATGTTTGCCGATATGGCGATGCTCACGGAAGCAGCCCGATCGCTGATTTACAGAACCTCTGCGATGATGGATAGAGGGGAACCTTCCAGTCAGATCGAACCTATGGTCTCCATGGCGAAATGCTTTACCACCGATGCGGCGATGAAGGTTACCACCGATGCCGTCCAGATATTGGGAGGGTATGGATACACGAAAGACTACCCTCTGGAACGTATGATGAGAGATGCGAAGGGGATACA
>JASEGZ010000047.1:0-9022 GCA_030018935.1 Syntrophales bacterium | reverse complement strand
AAGAGGCTCGAGGAGGGGACACAGGCATGTTCCTTTGCCCTGACAGAGCCGAATTACGGTTCTGATGCCGCCTCTCTTCAGACAAGGGCTGTCCTGGATGGAGATCATTATATGATAAACGGCACAAAGGTCTTCATCACGACCGGTGAGATAGCGGAATTACACCTTGTTTTTGTAAGGACCGGGGGAGAAAAGGCAAAAGGGATCAGCGTGATGATGGTAGATAAAGACACTCCTGGTTTTCGTGTAGGAAAAAAGGAAAACAAAATGGGATTCAGAGGAACAGGAACGGTTGAGCTGATCTTTGAGGATGTAAAGGCACCCAGAGATAATCTTATCGGGGAGGTGAACAAAGGCTGGAGTCTCCTCACCGGTGTAGCTAATATGATGCGTGCCTGGGGAGCAGGGTGTACGGCCCTGGGGAATGCCGAGGGGGCGCTGGAGTACGTCATAGAGTACAGTAAGCAGAGGGTCCAGTTTGGCAAACCTATCGCCGCTTTCCAGGGCATCCAGTTTATGCTGGCCGACATGGCGATGGAGATAGAGGCCGCCAAGTCCCTGATATACAGGACAGCCTACCTTATGGATACAAATGGGGCAAGTTTCAATGAAATTGAGTCTCTGGTTTGTATGTCCAAGTGTTATGCCGCCGATGTGGGGATGAAGGTAACCACAGATGCCGTTCAAATCATGGGTGGCTATGGATATACAAAGGATTTCCCCATCGAGAGAAGGATGCGGGACGCAAAGTCTGTCCAGATTTATGATGGGAGTAATCAGATACAGAGGGTGGTCATTGCCAGGAATATGATCGGCAGATTATAAACAGAAAAGCGTTCGCGCAGGACAGGCAGGAGACAGACTATGGACATGGAACTTTCGGAAGAACAGCGAATGATCAAGGAAACGGTCCGGCGTTTCCTTGATAAAGAAATCCGGCCTTTAGTTGATGAGTATGAGAAATCGGGCCGGCCCGTCCCCAAGGAACTGGTAAAGAAGCTTATCCCCTTTGGTTATCTGGGGGGGCTGCTACCCGAGGAGGCGGGGGGAGCGGGGCTGAGTTATACCACCTACTTTCTGATGATTGAAGGGTTATCGAGGGTATGGCCGTCTCTGCGTGCCGTGGTCAGCATTTCAAACTCCGTCTTAACCCACATCCATGATTATGGAACGGAGGCGCAGCGGGAGAGATTTATGCCGTCGCTTTTGTGCGGTGAATCAATAGGTTTCTTTGCTCTCACAGAGCCTAATGTAGGTTCCGATGCCTCGAGTATCGAGATGAGAGCGGTCTTTACCGACGGCAGGTGGATTCTAAATGGCACTAAAATGCTTATCACCAACGGCGTCGAGGGTGATATTGGTATTGTCATTGCCCAGACCGATAAGTCTAAGGGAATAAATGGGACTGCCGCTTTCCTCGTGGAAAGGATGATGGGTTATAAGGCAAGGCCGATAGAGAAAATGGGGTTGGTCTGTAGCCCCCTGGCTGAATTGATTTTTGAGGACTGTGAGGTGCCCCAGGAAAACCTGCTCGGTAAGGTAGGGGATGGTCTGCGGCAGGGTTTGAAGTTCTTAAACAGCGCCCGGGCGATGGTGGCTTTTATTGCCGCGGGGGTTGCCCAGGCATGCGTTGATGCCGCCGTCGAATACGCCAAGAACCGAGTCCAGTTTGGTAAACCAATAGGGGCCTTTCAGCTTATCCAGGCCAAGATCAGTGACATGGTCACCCTTACCAGCGCGATGAGACTGTTAGGATTTCAGGCCAGTGACCTTCTCGACAAAGGTAAACCCTGTAGAAGGGAGGCGTCAATGGCGAAGCTTTTTGCCACGGAAAATGTATTGAAAATAGCGGAAGAAGCTCTGCAGATACATGGAGGATATGGATATACGAAAGAATTTCCTGTGGAACGTTACTATCGGGATATTCGTTACTTTACCATAGCCGAAGGAACGAATGAGATCCAGCGGTTAATGATTGCCCGTGACGTCCTGGGAATTTCCGCTTTTAATTGAGTTGTCTCTGATCTCCGCCTTTAGGTAACAGTTCAAAGACCTTCTTCACGAAGTCAATTTTCAGTTTTTCAAAGGTCTCAGTTCACGGGGATCAGTCAACAGGGGTTTGATAAGAAGTCCACAAAACCCAAACAGGGGGGATCTATAAAATTATGTTCTAACCAGGGCGAGATAAGGTAATTACCCCGCACTCTTAGAAACAGTAGCACAAGACTTAACAAAGTCCACTGCAAAAACCAAAATAAATAAAGAACCCAGAATTGCAGGGACAATATATACTTGCTTATAATTTAAGCCTTGCCACCAATAACCGAATACCGGGGAACCTAACCATGCACCGATCCATCCGATGCCGACTTTGCAGAAATAAGACCACCATCCCGGTATAACGTAATACTTAAAGATGAAATGTAATATCCCAGAGACAACAATACTAATAACCAATAAAATGAGAAAGCTAATGAAATCCATTCCTATCATTTTAAAACCCTCCTTTCATTTACATTTAGAATATCCCCCCTGTTTTTCGCCACTTTAGCACCACGAGAATTTTAATACCATAAATACTATTTTTTATCTACTTTTTTATCGTGGAATGGGAAATGCTTCTAATAAGTAACTCTGGTTTGATTCCTCTATTATTTTTCCGTAAAGAAATATAAGATTGTCCTTCACCTCTCCGCTTGCCTGATAGCTTTAAGCGTTCTTTTGCTTATAGTATTCGTACGTTTGTCTCATCCCTTCCTTAAAAGGGGTGTACTGAAGACCAAGTACCTGCTGGATTAAGGCCCCCGAGTAAATCAGATGTTTGTCCAGGGGAAAGGGCAATGGAATTCGCTGCTGATCAATAGTTGCGATACTCTCAGTCCTGACGGAAATCCTTTTTCCCGTAATTTCTTTTAACACCTCTACAAACCTGCGATACGAGACCAGATCGCCGGCAGAGAGATTAAATGCCTTATCGAAAACCTTTTCGTTTTCCAGGCAGGCAATGATGATCTTTGCCACGTCCCAGACCGACACAAACTGGAAGAGGGCAAGTTCATTATCCGGCAGGACGATGGTCTTATCTTGATGGATCATGTCAAAAAACCAGCTCTCTCTCGGTGCATAGTTGTACTTGCCGTAGATGATCGCCGGACGGAGACAGGTGTAATGACACTTGCGTTGCCGGCATTGTTTCATGAGCTCTAATTCCCCCAGCCACTTGTTAAAGGCATAATTAGCCATCTGCGGTCCCAGCTCCGGTTGCGGTCCTGTCAGCTTGGGACTATCTTCCATAACAGGCAATTGCAGGGTATCCTTGTAGATGGACGTGGTGCTGATGTAGATATACTGTTTAAATGAACCTTCCGGTAAGACCGAGATTAGATTTTTAATATCTCGTGGTTCATAGGCACAGAAGTCAACTATGGCAAGCCGGTCAAGAGAGGGAAGTTTATGGCGTAACCCATCGCCGTCATTTCTATCACAGACGATCTCATGCATGCCTTCCATATTCAGGGGTACGTTACCTCTGTTTACAACATAGATGGAGTAACCGGCTTTTTTCACCAGTTCTTCGACAAAGACCCTCCCCACAAAATAGCTGCCACCTATAATGAGTATATTTCTCATAGAAGACCCCCCTCTTATCCTACCCAGACATTTCTTTCCCTTAACTGCTTATCTTTTATTTTACTTTGGATCTGCGGCCCATGATCAAGGAGAAAACTGCTTTCTGCATCCGATAGTCCCTGGTTTCTGAGTTCATCAATAATGCGGAGACAGATATCCTCAACAATGCTGATTTTTTCTTCATAATCGTTTGAGATGACAATATCCGTTATCCTGGCATGAATCAACTCCCCCAGGAGAGGGAGCTCTTTGAGGGCCCGATGCATCCATTTGTAGAAGGGGGTGTATCTTTTGTTCAGAAGGAAGATTAAGGAGATCACATCGGCACAGAATTTGGTTTCTGCGTACTGGGCGGCGAAGTATTCTTTTCGCTGTACACACCGTTTGAAATTGTACTGCCCCGACTGGGCTATGGTCATGCAGCGGGAAGCAATTTTTTTGAGCCGCACATCTTCCGGGTAGAATGCCAGCAGGGCATCTCTCCAGCGCGTAAATTCACCGAGCGGATCATGAAAAACCTTTCCATCTGTGCAGGCAGACAGACAATCCTCAGGGATGAAGAGCCACTGATTAAGATCAGCGGGAATACAGTTGACACTGATAAAATTACTATAAAACCTGGATATCTCGAAAGCTCCTACTCTGCCCGTTCCCCATTCACTCATCTGTCGGGGACCGTAACCGCCGAAGGTCTGGGGAAGCTTTGACAATGCATCATTAAGGGCATTACCTATAGCCTGGAAATCCTCTTCTATCAACCACAGGCAGAAACCGGGGCCCCAGTCGTGATCCTGGGAAATTTCGTCATCAAAACCAAGACATTCAGAGCCGTCACCCACCAGCCCGGCGGCTATCCGGTCAGCATAGGGGGCAAACTTCTCTTTGAGCATGGGAACCCCACAGGCCAGATAATAACTTTCCGCAAGTTCCAAACCTTTCATCATTAAAATTCCCTTTTTGGTTTTTACCTGCACCTCAGATTCTCAATGTTTTTTCTGGTAAGGTAGGCCCGTTTCGACTCGCCTATCTGCTCATATAGGGGTAATGCCTTCTCAAACCATTCAACGGCCTGTAACGGTTTATTAGTCATGGCATAGATATAACCTATATTTGTCATCTGGTTGGCGATACTGCAGGTTTCTGAAAGCTCCTCGTATAGAGAAAGAGAATCCTGGTAGTGTCCAAGTGAAGCGTCATATTCTTCTTTATCCCTATGCACAGATCCGATGTTTTGCAGTTGGTCAGCCATACCAAGTTTATCGTTAGTTGCTTCAAAGATACTCTTGGCTTCTTTAAAGCATTTCAGGGCATCATCCCATTCGCACCGCTGAACATGGATGTGGCCCATATTGTTGAGCACCCTTGCCTGGGCATCCCTGTCACCCATATCCTTCAGAAGTTCTAAAGCGGCACGATAGTGTTTCAGGGCATTTTCAGGATTACCCTGTTCTGATAGTGAGTGAGCTGTTTTATATAGCGAGTTCGCTTCATCGTATTTTTGGCTCAATTGCCCCTCCTCTTTTCAGAATGGTAACAACATACGAACTTGGTCATTTCGCCTAACGTTCAAGTGCAAACAAAACCTTGCGGTTTGGGCGTGAGCCGTTTGCACTGTGTTAGGCGACGTGTTTCTTCAGTTCAATCGATAGAGGTCTTTGCTTTTTTAACGCACTGACTTTCAATATGGAAAATCCAATAACATTTCCTTCATTATCTACTTTTTCCATCACTGCGTCATTTTCTGTCTCTTTGAAATACCCTGTCTTTCGTTCAAAGAGAACTTCAAGATAATCCCCTTCTTTGTCATACCAAACTTTTATTACTTCTCCCATAACACATCTCCTTTTTTGATAGCGTCCGTAAAATATGCCGTCAGTATAAAAACACCGTCAACCTTGACCTTCACGACAACACACATATATTTCTCACCAATAGGAGTCATCAGGTAATGGCGATAAAAAAGTTCCGCTTCTGAATCGGTCTTCGATCTGACAACAATCTCCGGCTGTGATAACGTTTCTGCAACCTTGTCAATTTGACCAGCCATTTCTGGATGATCATTTTCAAAATGTTCAAGGCGCTCATCAGTAAGACGCACATTCCTATCATATAAATCCTTGAACCATCTCATTTTATGATACCAATCCTTTAAACCTTTTCTGAAGAAACATGTCGCCTAACGGTTCCAGCATATACGACGTCCTTCTCCTCGCCCAAGTTCTCGCACTTCTATGTTCACATAAAAAGGAAAAATTACCAAACATGCACAAGTGATTATAAATACTGTGGCAATCACTTTTCTCGCCATTTGACTGCCTATTAATCTGCGATACATACCCAATATCATTTTCCAGTGTAGGATGATATGAAGCACTAACAATCCAAGTAAGATACAACCAAGAATAAGATGAATCGTTCCCCACTCGTGCCGGTCCATACCAAATAAGAATAGATCTACATTTCTGCCATATTTTACCCACCTTTCTTTGCCTGGAATCAAAACAAATTTCATTAGAAACCCTATCCCTATAATTGCTATCATACAAATGGACATCAAGGCGGCAATTATGAAGTTGAATTTTGACCTATCCATTATAGCCTATCCCCTCCTTCCCTTTAGTTTCCCGAACGTCAATCAAAGATTACAAGACAAAGGACTTGAATGTTAATCAATACCATGATATTTTTTTAAAAATCAAGCCCATAATCCATACTGCCATTGCCAGTTACCGGCGATGAAAGGATAATGCATTGGCAGTCTTTAAGATCGCCACTTACAATGTGAACTCTATACGTTCCCGTCTCCATATAGTTGTTTCGTGGCTGGAGAAGAATCGTCCGGATGTATTCTGCTTGCAGGAAACCAAAGTGAATGACGACAGATTTCCCGCGGGGGAGTTTGAGGGGATTGGTTATCACGTTGTTTTTAAGGGGAAAACGCAATACAATGGCGTGGCCGTGGCGTCCCTTGTAAAGCCGGAAGAGGTCTCTTTCGGCCTTGATGACGGCGGCCCGAGAGATGAAGACCGCCTGATCAGGGGGGTATTTTCGGATATTCCTGTGATAAATGCCTATGTTCCCCGGTCCGTGGAAAGGGGGCTGGGTTGGCGGGTAGATCATATCCTGGCCACGTCGCCCCTTGCTGACCGTTCGCTTAACTGCATCATCGTCATGGATGCAAGACGTGCCGAAAAACCGTCTGACCATACTATCTTAGTTGCTGAATTCGACAAGGGGGAGGAAGGAAATGAATGAAGAGATCCTAAAGATAGTAAAAAAGAACGAAGAGATCGCCAGGAAATTTTCCAAGATCGAAACGAAAATATCGTCGGCCTCCAGCGCAAGCGAGCTTTTTGAAGCGCTTCTCCCGGGGATCGAAGAAGAGTTTGAGATTTCTTTTGTCTGGCTTTCCCTTGTAGCCAACGGTAAGGGCCTGCCTCGAATAAAGAGAGAGGTGTCGAGCCTGGTTGAGACGCTGTATTCTTCCGAGATATTTAAGGATCGTTTGAACATTATAGAACAGGCAGTGTTCCTCGATCTTATTGCCCATGATACAATGCCTGTCCTTGCCAACGGTGATCTGAAACCCTTTTATAAGCTCTTTCCCCAGAGCAAGAAATTTTTAATCAAATCCCTTGCCATAGCCCCCCTCACCCTTGATGGCGATATTATCGGCAGTTTAAACCATGGTGATTTTTCCAGGTTGCGGTACCAGCCAGGGATGGATACGAGCCTGCTCAAGCGACTGGCCACGAAGGTTTCCTCCTGTCTGTCAAACATCATGGCCCGTGAGAGATAAGAATTCACTTTTTAAGTACGGAGGATTTTAATATGAAAAGGCGGAGAAAATTGGGAAGAGGAGTAGCAGTGGTGGGAGTCGGCATGACTCCGTTTAACGTGTACAAGGATAAAGATTCAAAGGATCTGTTCGTGGAGGCTTTTAAAGAAATGCTTGCCTCTGTGGACAAAGGAGTTGACCCGAAGGATATAGATGCCCTCTATCTGGGGAACTTTACCAGCGATTTCTTTGTACATCAGGCCCATTGGGGTCCAATAATCTCGGATATTTTAGGGCTGTCGCCGATACCCGCAACGAGGACTGAAGGCGCCTGCGCCTCAAGCGCCCTTGCCTTCCGGGAGGGCGTCTTTGCCGTCGCCTCCGGATTCTATGACATTGTGCTGGTCGGTGGCGTGGAAGAGATGTCAAAGCGGACAACAGAAGAGGTTGCCGAGGGTTTGGGTCTGGCCCTTGCGCCATACGAAATGCAGGTCGGTTTTACCTTCCCCGCTGTTTTTGGGGCGTTGGCCACGGCCTATTTCGCCAGGTATGGAGCTTCTCGTGAACATCTCATGAATGTTACGATAAAAAGCCATAATAATGCGCCGTTAAACCCGAGGGCGCAGTTCAAACTCACCATTGCCGATCTTATGAACCAGAAGAGGGAAAGTGCGAAGAAAAAGGGTGAACCTTTGCCAATATGGAGAGATGAAAAGGATTTTCTCCGGGACCCAAAGGCAAACCCCCCGGTGGCCTGGCCGATGAACCTCTACGACTGTTGTCCCATAAGTGATGGGGCAAGCTGTGCCCTGCTTGTGGCGGAAGATATCGCCAGGGATTTTACCGACGATCCCCTGTATGTCGTGGGATTGGGACAGGGAAGCGGCAAAGGACTGCATGCCGCCAGAGATTTAACCTGTTTTGAAGCCACAAGGCATGCCGCGAAGGAGGCTTATGAGATGTCGGGACTGAAACCGGGGGATATCCAGTTCGCCGAAGTCCACGATTGTTTCAGCATTGCGGAAATCATCCACATGGAAGACCTCGGATTTTTCAAGCCCGGCGAGGCGTACAAGGCAGTGGAAAGCGGTCTGACAAGACTGGATGGCCCGATTCCGATCAATACTTCCGGGGGATTGAAGTGTAAAGGTCACCCCGTGGGAGCTACCGGTGTCGCCCAATTGGAAGAGCTTTGGGAGCAGTTGAGAGGTAAAGCGGGAAAGAGACAGATTCCCAATAAGAATCTGAGGATTGGCGGCGCCCACAACCTGGGAGGAACAGGGGGCACCTGCACATTCACGATTCTCGAGAGAAGATAATCAGGAGGTAAAGACCTATGGAGAATAGAGCTTTTAGTGACGTATCGTATAAACAGTTTCTTAACGAAGATAAACTGATGGGCTGTAAGTGCAAGGGTTGCGGCGCCCTTTATCTCCCTCCCCGCCCCATTTGCATAGAATGTTACTCTTCGGAGATGGAATGGGTGGAAATGAAGGGCAAGGGGAAATTGGCTGCCTTTACCGCCATCCATGTTGGCCCCCCTTCGATGGTAGCAGAGGGTTTCAACAGGAAGAATCCTTACTGTGTCGGTGTTGTGGAGTTTGAAGAGGGGGT
>JASEGZ010000046.1 GCA_030018935.1 Syntrophales bacterium | reverse complement strand
TTCCCCGGACGGGACTTGAACCCGTAAGATAAACAGTTGTTACTGCGTACGGACATCATACTTAATTAAAGGGCGAATAATTAAGTATGATGTCACTGGAATTATCAGAGCATGGGCCGCAGATCCAGAGTAAGATAAAGGATAAGCAGTTAAGGGAAAGAAATGTCTGGGTAGGATAGAAGAAGGGCTGGCAGGCATGGAAATCATCATAAACAGTAACAATTGCTCATTGATGACCGTATCGTGCACACTGAAAGCCTTTTCCTAATTCACACCATACGCAGATGTCCTCCATAGCGCCCGACGCCATCGAAAGCTGTGATTCACACTTCCCGCAGAGATACTCCTCCCCCGGCTTCATGGGGCCATCGCAAGGTGTTATCGTCATGGGGCAAAGGTCAATACATGAGCCGCATTTCTTGCAGAAATCGGGACGGACTCCGAACGGAAAGTCAACACGGCGATCCTTGCCGCGGCCGACAAATCCGATAGCGCGGGCCTGCCACATCTCCTCGCACACACGAACACAACGCCCGCATAACACACAGCCGCTGTTTCTAAACGGGTAACGGACTTCCTTCACTCTGCAACGCACGGCAACATCCTGTATGGCGCGTGAATTGGGCGCCTGGGCTACAAGCAGTTCGGCAATATTCCGCCGGAGCTTCTTGATCCTTTCTGTGTTGCTCAGAATCACCATGCCTTCCTGCACATCCAGCGTACAGGACGTAGTGATCTTCGACCGGCCATTGACGATATTTTCCACGATGCAAAGACGGCATGCGCCAATATCCGAAAGGTTTGGAACATGGCAAAGGTGAGGAATGCATATGCCGTACTCGATTGCAACATCCAGCACGCTTGATCCCTTTGGAGCCCGAATACCGGCGCCGTCAATTTTAAGTGTCACATATTTCTTCATATCATACCTCCCGCTCAGGTGACTATTATCGAATCAAATTTACACCCACTTAAACAGATACCGCATTTCTGGCACTTGCGTGAATTAATGACATGCGCTTCCTTCTTCTTGCCTTTAATAGCGTCATGAGGACATGCGCGCCGACAGGCGCCGCAACCATTGCATTTCTCAGCGTCTATCTCATATTCGATCAGTTCCCGGCACACACCGGCAGGGCAGCGTTTTTCATTGATATGAGCCTCGTATTCCTCGGGGAAATATCTTAATGTGGAGAGCACAGGATTGGGAGCGGTTTTCCCCAGTCCGCAAAGGGATGCGGAGGCAACGGTGTCCGCCAATTCCTTCAGAAGGTCAATCTGCTCCGGCCGGCCGCGACCCTCAGTGATATCGGTTACGATCTCCAGCATGCGGTCGATGCCGAGCCGGCAGGGCACGCATTTTCCACACGACTCATCCTGCAGAAACGCCAGAAAGTATTTTGCCACATCCACCATACAGGTTTTTTCATCCATCACCACAATGCCGCCTGAACCTACCATTGAGCCCGCATCGTAAAGCGCATCGAAATCAACGGGAAGATCAAGCCTATCCAGGGGGAGACATCCACCGGAGGGGCCGCCGGTCTGCACGGCCTTAACGGCCCTGCCGTTAATAGCGCCTCCACCGATATCAAAAACTATGGTGCGTAGCGGAGTACCCATGGCAACCTCGACAAGACCGGTATTCTTTACCCGGCCGGTGAGCGCGAAAATCTTGGTCCCTTTGCTCCCCCTGGTTCCTTTGCCGGCAAACCATGCCGCTCCATTCGATATAATAGGAGAGACATTTGCCCATGTTTCGACGTTATTCAGGGTTGTGGGCTTGTGCCACAAACCATCCGTTACGGTATGCACATCTTTAGGGCGCGGTTCCCCCACTTTGCCCTCCAGCGAAGCCATAAGCGCCGTTGATTCACCACAGACGAAAGCTCCTCCTCCACGGCAGATTTCCATATCAAAGGAAAATCCGCCCCCCAGGATGTCATCGCCTAAAAGGCCGTATTCTCTGGCCTGCTGTATTGCAATCCGCGCATGTTTTACCGCAAGAGGGTATTCATTGCGAACGTAAACGTATCCTTGCCGGGCGCCTATGGCCCAGGCCCCTATCATCATGCCCTCAATAACCAGGTGCGGATTGCCTTCGAGAATACTCCTGTCCATGTAGGCGCCGGGATCCCCTTCATCCGCATTGCAGATGACGTACTTCTCCTCACCGGGTGCGGATCGGCACTCGGCCCACTTTCGGGCTGTCGGGAATCCGCCTCCGCCGCGACCCCTTAAACCGGAAATCTTGACCTCCTCGATGACTTTTTCAGGTGAAAATTCAGCAAGGGTTTTGGCCAGCGCTGAGTACCCGCCGATAGCAATGTAGTCTTCAATAGAACACGGATCCACATGCCTGTTCTGCGCAAGCAACTGACGGTCCTGGGCACGGTAGAAAGGAATTTCCGCTTCAGTTTGTACTTTATTTGATGTAACGGGATCAGTGTATAGCAAACGTTCAATTACCTCACCCTTGAGTATGGTTTCGGCAATGATCTCACCGGCATCTTCCGGCTTCAGACCGCAGTAAAAAATATTGCCCGGTTCGAGAATCATTAATGGCCCCTGCTCGCAGAAGCCGTGACACCCTGTAACGCGTACCCGTACGCTCTTTTCCAGTTTCCGTTTCTTAAGTTCTTTTTTAACTGCGTCAATTACGTCCTGAGAACGGGAGGCATGACATCCTGTACCCCCGCAGATGGTAAGCTTGGATTTAAAGTTTTTAGCGCTTGAGCGAAGTCGTTTGCGCAATTCAGCAAGATCTTTGACGCTTTTTACCCTTGGTTTTACTTTTGGCATCGTCGGTGTCCTCTATTCCTTTTTCATTAACTGAATTTATTAGTGAACGGAGCTTGCTTGGGGTCATGTGTTTATAATACGTTCCGTTGAGTACAACTACGGGGCCCAGGGCACATGCTCCGAGACAGTTCACCTGCTCGAGAGTGAACTGGCCGTCTTCAGTGGTGTCCCCCGGTGAGATGCCGAGTTGACCGAGAACCTGGTTGGACAAAAGATTGGACCCTCGTACGTGGCAAGCAGTGCCCGTGCAGATCGTGATCACGTTTCTACCAAGCGGCTTAAGTGAGAAAGCCTTGTAAAAGTTTGCTACCCTATACACCTCTATTAAAGGAACCCCCAGTTCCCTGGAAACAATCCTCATGTCCTCCTCGGGAATATACCTGTAGCGCTCTTGCACGTCATGCAGCACTTCAATGAGCTGATGCGGCTGGCTCCGGCGACCTTTTAATATGGATTCAAGTGTTAACACAGACATAAAAGCCTCCCATCATAAGAACAGATTTTTCTTTAATCGAACTAAAAAAACCGGTCTTAAATCATCTATTGACATGATAATTTTCATCGGATATATTGCAGGTGTAAATACAATAAGAATGCTTACTTTATGCCTATACAATATAGGCATAAAAACTGATATTTATACCTATCTAATGCCTATGAAATATAGGGAGTAAGCGGTGGCCGGAGCGAAATCTTCTTCAGACCATAACGATCTTTTGGCGTCGCTATATCCTGAAAAAGAACTGAAGTTCCTTTTGCCGATTCCTCAGAAGAGCGAAATCGATCCTGCTAAGATACAAGTCGCTCTACTGGAACGTATTAAAGAACTGAATTGTATGTACGGGATGGCAATCCTCGCCGAACGTTATTCCGATTCCATCGAGGATTTCCTGCGGAATCTTGTTAACATCCTGCCTCCCTCCTGGCAGTATCCCGAGATCACATGTGCGCGAATTATGTTCGATGGAAAGACTTATAAAAGTCGTGGATTCAATTCTTCGAAGTGGCGTCAATCTTCTCGGATTCTAATGTACAACGAGCCTATGGGTGAAGTTGAAGTGTTCTATCTTGAAGAGAGGCCGCCGGAAGATGAAGGGCCTTTTTTGAAGGAAGAGCGCCTGCTGCTGGATGCAATTGCCGAACAGATCGCTAAAACCGCCATGCGGATTTCCGCCGAACAGGAATTGAAGGAACTGAACAAGCAGCTTACCGTAGAGCGCAAGGCGCTCCAGGAAGCAAATGCGGGGCTGAGGGCGGTTATGGCAAAGATTGAAGAAGAAAAGATGAACATCAATAAGAACATACAGGCGAATGTCGAAAAGATCCTGATGCCGATTTTGCACGCACTTTCCCTGGAACTGTCGAAAAGTCAGAAAAAATATGTGGAGATTCTGAGAACTAATTTAGAGGAAATTACCTCTCCCTTTATTAATCAATTGTCTCGCAGATTTTATTCTCTGACGCCAACAGAGATTAAAATCTGTAAATTGATTCGCAATGGAATGCGCACTAAAGAAATTGCGCTGATTCAAGGCGTGTCGGTGGCCACGATCAACCGTCACCGGGAGCATATTCGCCGAAAGCTCGAGATCATCAACAGAGATGTCAATCTCACAACCTATCTGCAATCGAACATGTGGGAGGAAGAAGGAACGAGCGGGAGGGATTTATCCCCGGTTGCTCAAGCCGAATTATAAAACACTGGGAAATACGAGGGATAAGCAGTTAAGGGAAAGAAATGTCTGGGTAGGATAGAAGAAGGACTGATAGGCATGGAAATCATCACCGCTGTCAAGGGATTTAAGGATATTCTGCCCCAGGAAGCAGGGAAGTGGCGGTATATCGAGGAGACGGCCCGTAAAATATTTACCGAATTTGGTTTCAGGGAGATAAGAATTCCGATTCTTGAAAAGACAGAGCTGTTCAAAAGGGGCATTGGAGAGACCACAGATATTGTGGAAAAGGAGATGTACACTTTCCTCGATCGGGGAGGCGAGTATCTGACCCTCCGTCCTGAGGCGACGGCATCTGTTATCAGGGCATACCTGGAACATTCCATCTATGCCGCCGACCCCGTGGCCAAGCTGTTCACCATCGGTCCCATGTTCAGGCGGGAAAGACCACAGAAGGGTAGATACAGACAGTTTCACCAGATCAACGCAGAACTGCTCGGACTCGACGACCCGCGTGCAGACGCCGAGATCATCCTCATGCTGATCCATTTCTTAAAAAGCGCGGGGCTGCCCGATTTGAGTCTGGAGATAAATTCTCTCGGATGCACTGAATGCCGTTCCCCTTTCAAAGAATCGCTTATCGGGTTCTTGCAGGGCAAAGAAGAGGGCCTCTGTGGAGACTGTCGGCGGCGGCTTAATACGAACCCCCTCCGGGTCTTTGACTGTAAAGTGGAGCAGTGCGGTGAGATCATCGCCCAGGCCCCCTGTCTGCTAGATTTCGTATGTCCCGGTTGCGAAGATCACTTTAAACTGGTCAGGGAATCTTTAAAGACATTCGGGCTATCCTTTGATCTCAATACGAGGATGGTCAGGGGTCTCGATTACTACACCAAAACAGCCTTTGAGGTAACCACCGGATTCCTGGGCGCCCAGAATGCCATCGCCGGCGGAGGACGATACGACAGGCTTGTGAAAGATCTCGGCGGGCCGGATATTGCCGGTATCGGATTTGCGATCGGATTGGAACGCCTGATCTCCATGTTGCCTGTGAAAGACGAGGATTTCGTTATTGTCCCCCACCTCTTTATCGCCGCCTTGGGCGGGCAAGCGCAGGAAATGGCCTTTGCCTTATGTAACCGCCTGCGGATGATGGGGGTGCAAACAGAAATGGATTATACGGGAAAGAGTCTCAAAAGCCAGATGAAGCGGGCCGACAGGTTAGGGAGCCGTTATACGCTGATCCTGGGTGATAGGGAGCTTGCCGAAGGAGTGGCCGAATTAAGGGACATGGTAAGGGGAACCCAGGAGACTCTTGGCCTTGATACCCTCGAAGAGGCTATCATTAAAACTTTTAAAGAGAGGTAAACTTTGTCTGAGTTCATCACTGGTAAAAAAAGGACACATTACTGTGGTAAAATCAACATATCCGACACGGGAAAAGAGGTAATCCTCATGGGATGGGTACACCGGAGGAGAGATCACGGGGGAGTCATTTTTATTGACTTAAGGGATCGGGAAGGGATAGTTCAGGTCGTTTTCAATCCTCACATCAGCCCCGATGCCCACAGAGAGGCCCATAGGATCAGAAGTGAATTTGTTCTCGCTGTTGTCGGCAGGGTCCAGCGGAGACCGGAGGGAATGGAAAACCCGGCCATGGAAAGTGGCGAGATCGAGGTTATGGCCCACGAACTGGAAATCATGAATGAAGCGAAGACGCCTCCCTTTGTTCTCGATGCCGCCTCCGCCGACATTTCGGAAAATATCCGTCTGAAGTATCGGTACCTTGATCTGAGACGGCCGGAGATCCAGAAAAACCTGTTTTTCAGGAGTAAGGTTGCGGCTGCAGCCCGCCGGTTTTTTGAAAATAACGGCTTTGTGGAAATTGAAACGCCTTTCTTGACAAAGAGCACACCGGAGGGCGCCCGGGACTATCTCGTCCCGAGCCGGATCAACAAAGGGGCGTTTTATGCCCTTCCCCAGTCGCCTCAACTCTTTAAACAACTACTGATGGCCTCTGGTTTTGACCGGTACTACCAAATCGTCAGGTGTTTCCGGGATGAGGACCTCCGGGCAGACCGCCAGCCGGAATTTACCCAGATTGACATGGAGATGTCCTTTGTTGACGAAAACGACATTATCCAGCTCACGGAAGGGTTGTTATCATATCTATTCAAGACGTGTCTCCACCGGGAATTGGAACTGCCATTCCCGAGGATTTCCCATGGTGATGTCATTAACCGGTACGGGAAGGATAATCCCGATTGCCGTTTCGGCCTCGAATTGAGGGATATTACCGATATCCTGAAAACCACTGATTTTAAGCTGTTTCAGGAGGTTATCGCAAGGGGCGGCATCGTCAAGGCGATAAAAATAGAAGACAACAGGCAACTATCCCGAAAAGATCTGGATGACCTTAAGGATTATGTGGCAGAATATGGGGCAAAGGGACTTGCCTGGGCAAGGCTACGAACCGGCCCGGATGGGTGGACATCCCCCATATTTAAGTTTCTCAAACCCCTCGAGGTACAAAATATCAACGAGAGAACAGAGGCGAAAGAGGGAGACCTGATCGTTTTTGTGGCCGACTCCGAGGGGATTGTCCATGATGCCCTCGGAAATCTGAGGCTTCATCTCGCCAGGAAACTCAACATGATTAACCAGGAACAATTTGCCTTTACCTGGGTGACCGAATTCCCCCTTTTTGCATACAGTGAGACGGAAAAACGATACGTATCAACGCATCATCCCTTTACCTCCCCGGTCAAAGAAGATATCCCTTTTCTCGCCACCGATCCCGGCAGGGTCAGGGCGAGAGCCTACGACCTTGTCCTCAACGGAACTGAGATAGGCGGGGGGAGTATTCGTATCCACGAGCCGGATGTCCAGGCGATGATCTTCGACGCCCTCGGGCTTGCCGAAGAGGATGTGAGACAAAAATTTGGTTTTCTCCTCGATGCCCTCGAATACGGGGCGCCCCCCCATGGTGGCATAGCACTCGGCTTTGACAGATTGATTATGATGATGACCGGTGCAGAATCCATAAGGGATGTCATCGCCTTTCCCAAAACCCAGAAGATGGCGTGTCTCCTTACCGAGGCGCCGTCGGAGGTCAGCATAGAACAACTGATGGAACTCTCCTTAAAGATCGTTCAGTAAGAGACAAGGATTCATGGATTAAAGGCCGATGGTAAGGTCGGTCCTGCAACATGGGCCGGGCTTGGATTTTAAGATACTGGGATACTTCAGGCAGCCGATTTGTATGAGAAAGCTTGTCTTAGGAGTTGTGGACTTCCCCTTGTATTTTTCTGTTTTAGCTGAAAACTGAGGGCTGATAGCTGAACGCTTACCTTAACTTTCGCATTTTTTATGGATGTATGTATAAATGAAAGCAATGTGCTAAACTAACAAGAAATAACCATAAAGATGAACGTTGTTCTGATTGGGTACCGCTGTACCGGAAAATCCTCTGTGGGGGAAAGACTCTCTCAGGTATTACATCTTCCCTTTTACGACACTGATACGCTCATCGAGAAACTCACCGGAAAGACAATTCAGACAATGGTTAGCGAAAATGGGTGGGAGTTTTTCCGTGAAAAGGAGAGGGAAATTATCAAAAGTCTGGCGACCACGGAGGAAAGCGTCATTGCCACCGGTGGCGGGGCGGTTATGGATCAGGAAAACGTGAATATTCTGAAAAAAAATGGTGTGTTGGTCTGGCTTGCCGCTGATGTAGATACAATTATCGAAAGGATGCAGGCGGATGCGGACAGCACAAAACGGAGACCACCTCTTTCCCGTGATGATTTCATTCAGGAGACGATAAATGTACTCGAAGAGCGGATACCGGTGTATCGCCGTTTAGCGGATTTTTCGGTTGATACCGCGGGTGAAGGTATTGACGAAATCGTTGAGCAGATCTGTCGGTTTCTTGAAAGGTGCAGGTAGAGGGAAGGGTAGGGGGCAGTAGATAAAATGGAGGGGTTGAAGTGTCGGGAAGTATCATAGGAGTCCTCTTTAAGGTAGCCACCTGGGGAGAATCACACGGGAAGGCTATCGGCGCTGTGGTGGAGGGGTGTCCCCCAGGCATTGAGCTTTCGGAGGGGGACATACAAAAGGATCTGGATAGGAGAAGGCCGGGACGAATTATGTCCGCCTCGGCCAGGCGAGAGGGAGACCTTGTCGAGATCCTCTCCGGTACCTTTGAGGGGAGGACTACAGGGACCCCCATCTCTCTGATTATTTACAACAGGGATGCTGATAGTGGGGCCTATGAAAGTCTCAAGGATATCTTCAGACCCGGCCAGGGTGATTTTACCTATTTTAAGAAATACGGCATCCGTGACTACAGGGGAGGTGGTCGCGCCTCTGGTCGGGAAACGGCGGCCCGTGTGGCGGCCGGGGCAGTTGCCAGAAAGGTGCTCTTAAGGGAAGGAATTGAGGTCCTGGCCTACACGAAGGCGCTGGGTGGTATTGCGGTCTCCAATTCCTTCTCTGCCGCAGGGATTATTTCCCGGGAGGATGTAGACAAGAACAGGCTGGCCTGTCCCGATCCTGATGCCGGCAAAAAGATGGAGGCAAGATTAGAGGAAGCCAGGCTCAACGGAGATTCTCTGGGTGGTATCGTGGAGATCATCGTCAGAGGGTGCCCCTCGGGCCTGGGAGAACCTGTCTTTGACAAGATAGATGCCGATCTTGCCGGGGCACTGATGAGTATCGGTACGGTGAAGGGTGTGGAAATAGGGGCCGGTTTTGCCGTTGCCGGCATGACCGGTTCGCAGGCTAATGATCCCATGACGCCGGAGGGATTCCTTTCCAATAATGCCGGCGGGATACTGGCGGGGATCACCAACGGTGATGAGATCGTCATCCGGGTGGCCTGTAAGCCGATATCTTCCATCGAAAAGGTTCAGCAGACCATTGATATACACGGGAAGCCGGTGGAGTTGTCGGTCAAGGGAAGACACGATGTCTCGGTGATACCGAGGATCATTCCTGTCTGTGAAGCCATGGTCGGCATTGTCCTGACAGATCATTTATTGAGGCAGAAAGCCATTACAGGATGAATAACATTCAGATAGGCATCATTGGCGGCACAGGGGGGATGGGGAGGTGGTTTGCCGATTTCTTTGTTAGAGAGGGATATACCGTCCATGTCTCTGGGAGAAGCAGAGGGATGGATGTCAGAAAAATGGCGGATACTTGCCAGGTGGTCATCGTGAGTGTCCCGATCGGGGTCACCGGGGAGGTTATTGAAAAGGTCGGACCGTGCATGAAAAAAGAATCCTTATTGATGGACCTTACCTCCCTGAAGGAGGAGCCGGTAAGAGCGATGGTTAAGTTTTCCGTCTCGGAGGTCATCGGGTGTCATCCCCTCTTCGGGCCTCACGTGGATTCCATAGCGGGACACCGTGTGGTCCTCTGTCCGGAGAGGACGGAAAGGTGGCTTGCCTGGCTGAAGGCAATCCTCGAGAAAAATGGCGCTCTTGTTGTGGAGACCACACCGGCCAAACACGATGCGATGATGGCTATTGTTCAGGGGTTCAACCATCTCAACACGATCACCATGGGTGCAGTACTTGGCAAAGCGGGAGTAAGCCTGTCGGAGCTGAACCAGTTTGCCACCCCTGCCTTTCAAACGAAGGTCGGGATCGTGGAAAAGGTCTTTGTTCATAATCCGGGGCTGTATGCCGAGATTGTCACCGAGAATCCAGACATCGGCAGGATCCTCGATTTGTATGAAAAAACACTGTCTGAATTGAGAAGTCTGATCCAGCAAAGGGAGGCCAGGGGGTTGGCGGAGATGATGGAAAAATATGCTGAGTTACTATGGCCACCTGACCTAAGTCGTAAGTCGTAAGTCGTAAGTCATACGTCATACGTCGTAAGTCATAAGTCATAAGTCGAATTTATCAAGGGGTAGAACATGGGCAATGGGCTTTTGGATAGAAAAATCAGAGCGGTAGCGGATATGATTGTGAGCGCCAGGAAGGTGGTGGTGTTCACGGGAGCCGGTGTTAGCACGGAATCCGGTATTCCTGATTTTCGTGGCCCTGACGGGTTATGGACTAAAGTGGACCCCGATGATTTTACCATCGGGAGTTTCTTACGGTCTGCGGAGATACGGAGAAGGCTGTGGAGCCTCCTCCTTGAAGGTGGTCTGTTCGCCGATGCCGAGCCGAATAAAGCGCACTATGCCATCGCTGAGTTGGAAAAGATGGGAAAGTTGAGTTGTGTCATTACGCAGAATGTGGATAACCTCCATCAGAAGGCGGGGAACGATCCCCAAAAGGTATATGAGTTACATGGCAATATGAGGTGGGCGAAGTGTCTCGGTTGCGGCAAACGCTATCCCATTAAAGAAATTAAACAGAAAATAATTTCAAAAATTGATGTTTCTGTGTGTGAATGTTGTCAGGGTATTTTGAAGCCCGATGCGGTTTTCTTTGGTGAGGCCCTGCCTGAAGAGACGTTGATGAATGCAACCACTCACTCCAGCAATTGTGACCTTCTCATTGTTATCGGGTCGTCCCTCGTGGTCTACCCCGCGGCCTATATGCCAATGTACGCTAAGAGGGCCGGGGCTAAACTGGTAATCATCAATAATGCCCCCACACCCTATGACAGTCTCGCTGATATTATCATCGGCGATTCAGCAGGGGAAGTCATGGCAAGAATCATGGAAGAGATAAGGAAAAGTATCAACTAAACCTCGCCTTCCTCTTTTCTAAGAATGCAGCTACTCCTTCCCTGTGATTTTCCGTTTCGGCGAGCTTCGACTGAACTACGGCAGTATAGTCCAGAGTTCCTCTTAAATCCGTATCCAGGCTTCTGTTGATGGCAGTTTTTGCCTTCCCGATCGCCAGCAGAGGTCCATCGGCTAACCTCCTTGCCAGTGCTTTTGCCTCATTCAGTAACCTTTCTTCCGGTACTACCCTGTTAACCAGACCTATCCTTTCGGCTTCAAAGGCATCAATAATATCACCGGTAAAGATAAGCTCCTTTGCCCTGCCCGTACCGATGAGCTTGGGTAAAAGGTAAATCCCTACCATAGCCGGTATCAAACCGATTCTTATAAAGAGTTCCCCGAATTTAGCTTTCTCGGATGCGATCCTGATGTCACATGCAATGGCAAGCTCACATCCCCCCGCTGTAGCATAGCCATTCACGGCCGCGATAACCGGTTTTTCAAGACTCAAGATGCTGGTAACTAACTCCTGAGCACAGAGACATCCCGTTCTTACAAAGGAACTGTCTTCTTGAACCCAGACCAGATCGGCTCCTGAACAAAAAGCATCGCCTGCCCCGGTTATAATAACTGCCCTTACACTACTGTCTTCCTTGAATCCCTCAATAATCTCTTTAAGCCTCTTTATCATTTCCATACTCAGGGCGTTTTTTACCCTGGGGCGATTTAGTGTTACCGTTACAATACTATCTTCCTTTTCCATAATAATATCTTGGTTTATCATTTTCCATCTCCCTGATGGTACAGAACCGGAAAGCCCTGTCCTTGAAGGGCGGAGCTTAACTTTTATGGGACCGCTAAATTTTAAACATGCGTTCCTCCAGCTCTCCGGCGTGTGCCTCGCCTTCCTTCTGGATTATTCTTATCTTTTCCTCAGAATAGCCAAGGAGACCCTTAAGGACTTCTTCGGTATGCTGTCCTAAGGTCGGGGGAGGATCTGGCTCTCCTTCAATACCGCCAGTGAGGTGGATAGGATTGGCGATTGCCCTTATGGCCCCGCATAACGGATGGTTCATGGTAATAACTGTCTTGTTATGAACTACCTGGGGGTCAATTACTGTCCTGTCTAAGGTATTGATCGGGGCAGCAGCTATACCTTCTCTCTGTAGTCGTTCCAGCCATTCTTCCGTATCTGCCTGGGAGAAAGCATCCTCAACGATGTCATCAAATTCCTTCCGGTTGGCAACTCTCTTTTCTGTTGTAGCAAATCTCGGATCGTCGAGAAGCCATTCTTTGTTGATTACAGTGGCTATCCGGGGCCACAGGGCGCCAACCGTCAGGTAACCGTTCCTGGTCCGATATGCCCCGAGAGAGAAGACGGGGTGTTTTGTACCCTGGGGTCCAGGAGGTTTTCCGGTGATGAAATAATTCTGAAAATGGTTCGACATGAGAAACATCGTTGCGTCTAACAGATTAATTTCTACTTTATGTCCCTTGCCGGTATGTTCTCTCTCATAGAGGGCAATTATTACCCCCATGGCGCCGAAAATACCCGCCGAGATATCAGCAACGGGAATCCCCGGTCTCATCGGCGCTCCCCCGGGTTCTCCGCAGAGGCTGATCGAGCCGGCAAATCCCTGGGCAATGTCGTCTACAGAAAGCCGATCCCGATACGGACCGGTGGGACCAAACCCTGTGATAGAACAGCAGATAATTTTAGGGTTGATTTTTTTTAAGTTCTCATAATCAATACCCAGCCTTTCCACTGCTCCCGCCCTGAAGTTGTCGAATACCACATCCGATACCTTAACTAAGTCATAAAAAGCTTCCTTACCTGATGGTGTTCCCAGATCCAGTGTCAAGCTCTTCTTGTTTCGGTTCAGAGCGAGAACATAGTAGCCTTCGCCTTTAAGTTTGGGTGGAACAATCCTGGTCACGTCACCCCTCCCTGGCGCCTCGATCTTAATCACCTCAGCTCCCATGTCTCCCAGAATCTGGGTCCCGAAAGGGCCCGCATGGGCCTGCGATAGATCCAAAACCCTGACTCCATTCAATGGTCCTCTTATCGCCATCTCTCCCTCCTTAAGGTGGTTTGTCCTATTTTAATCCCACGATACAGACACTTATCGTGCACCCCCCCGGTTGTCCACCCAGATTGTGGGTCAGGCCAAGACGGGGGTTTTTGATCTGTCTCTTTTCTGCCCGACCCTGCAGTTGCAGGTACATTTCGTAAAGCATCCTTAAGCCGGAGGCGCCTACAGGATGGCCGAAACATTTCAGCCCGCCGTCCGGCTGCACGGGGAGACCGCCATCGAGGTTAAAGAACCCCGATTCGATGTCTTCCCTGGCCCTCCCGCGGGGAGAAAACTGGAGGTCTTCCATGGTGACCAGTTCAGTGATGGAGAAACAATCATGGACCTCCGCCATACTGATTTCCTCTCTCGGATTCTTGATCCCCGCCTCTTCGTAGGCCCTCTGCCCGGCGATGTAAGTTTCCTTTATTTCCGTGAAATCGTAGCTGGTACTGACACGTCCATAATCTGCGCTGACAGAGATCTGTAGTGCCTTGACATAAACGGGATCGGGTCTGAAATTTTTCGCCAGCTCGGCACGGGTGATTATTGCCGCCGCCGCCCCGTCGCTGACCCCGCAGCAGTCAAAAAGTCCCAACGGCTCAGCAATGATAGGGGCATTTACCACCTGCTCCAGGGTGACTTTGTTTTGAAAATGCGCCTGCGGATTCAGAGAACCATTGGCATGGCTTTTCACCGAAATCGCTCCCAGCGCCCTTTTCCCCTCTTCGTAAGTCAAGCCGTATTTCTCAAAGTAGCGGGTGGCCAACATGGCAAATGCCCCCGGCGCCGTCAGCATGGGCTGGGTGTTGGAGACACCCGGGTAATAGCCTACCCCCAGTCCACTGAAGCCCATATCCTTGATCTTCTCCACCCCCAGGGCTAAAACAATATCGTAGATTCCCGCTGCTACAGCATAACAGGCATTGCGGAAGGTATCCGTCCCTGTTGCACAGGCATTTTCTATCCGTGTCACCGGTATTCCCTGCAATCTCAACGGGGCGGTTAATCCCATTCCTGTTTTTGCCGAAATATCGTAAGATGCCCCTACCCATGCCGCCTGAATGTCTTTGGGTTCTACCCCTGCGTCTTCAAAGGCCTCGTACGCCGCATCTACCACCAGGTCGGAGGCGCTTTTATCCCACAGTTCCCCGAACCTGGTGCATCCCATACCCACAATAGCGACCCTATCCTTTATGCTTCCTGACATTTCTCATCTCCTCTTTTTTAACTCCCTACAGGTCTGGCCTTCCAGTTTCATACGACATACGACTTACGACTTACGACTTATGACTTACGACATACGACATACGACATATGACATACGACTTACGACTTACGACTTATGACTTACGACTTACGACATACGACATATGACTTATGACTTACGACTTACGACTTATGGGGATGGCCTTCCAGTAATAGTTGTGAATCCCCCGTTCATAGAAAAGTTTCCTGAAGGTTAACGCGACCGGCATGCCTACCTTCACCTCCTGGGGGTCCCTGTCGGTCATCTCAAAGGCAGCCCGGCCTCCCCCTTCGAAATCAACGATGGCGACGGTCAGCGGAGGGTCGAGACTGGCAGCCAGGTTGTCTTTAGTATAAGAGTAAATTGTTCCCCTCTTATCATAGAAAGGATAATCGTCAAACTGGTCTTTGGCGCCGCATTCCACACAGATTCTTTGAGGCATGACGTAAGATGAAAGCAGGCCCGCCTGGGTGTACTGCGGTGTCCCGCACTTTTTACATTTTACACCATAGAGGGAAAGGAGAATCTTTGCGTTCCGCCGGAGGTTGGAAATAGAGGTAGGTTGAAGATCGGGACGTTTTGCCTTTTCCATGGCCACGATATTTCTCCACCTGAGATAGGTAGGATAATTATAGATCATCTTCTTATTGTTTAATTGCCGGGCAAAAGTTCCCCTGTTTCTTACCTTTGCAATGCCGTCAGTAACCTTTAAAATGAATACATCCGCCCCGTTTCCGTAGCTGGCGAAGAGGATCCTGTCACCGGCCTTTGCCTCTTCCAGGGCAGCCACCAGCATCATACCGGCCATGGCCGTACCCGTATTCCCGATCTGTTCGAAAAAGGGACTCTGGAGCTGTTCCTTGCCAATGCCCAGCTTCCTGGCCAGCACGGTGTGCCTGCGGATATCCGCCGGTGCGTCATAGACGACCTTGGCAAAACTGTCCATGGTGAGACCTGCCTTATCCAGGGCGCCACGGAGAGCTCTTTCCATAATCTTGGAATAACCCTCATCATGCACCATCCGGTCCTCCCACATGCGGATAAAGGTATCCTCATGGGAGCGCCACATACCGCAAAATTCATCGGTGATGGTGTATCGGCCCTCGATTTCAGCAATCAGGTCTTCTTTCCCGAGGAGAAAGGCCGCACCACCATCCCCCAGGGACTGCTCAAATTCACCCCCCGGGGCGCCGAGCCTGCAATCGGAGGCAGTGACGAGAACGGTTTCGGCGGAACCGGCTTCCACGGCATCCAGGGCCGAGGAGAGACCAATGGTGGCACATCGCAAACTGTTGGCGAAATCCGCCGTCCTGATGCTGTCTCTTAAATCAAGAGCCGCAGCTACCGTTGCCGCGGACAGCTTTTCCCTGTAGGGAAAGGTGGTGGAACAGGTATAAAGCGCATCAACATTTTTTCGCTTTAAACCGGTAAGGCAGTCAATACCGGCGGCTACAGCCATCGTAAGACTGTCCTCATCAAAATTGGCCACACTTCTCTCCCCTTTCATGGGAGAGGGCATGGTCAGCCATGCATTGAATATTTCGGCACGGCTCATTCTGTAATAGGGGATATATACACCGTAGGACTTTATACCAATCATTCATTCTCTCCTCTCATAACTTGAAATAGCGGGTGATAACCGTAATGACTCCCCAGTCAGTATCTTCCCTGATATAGTCAACGACAATAAAAGTAGATAAGACGAAAAATCCTAAAATTCAAATCTTCCAAACATTTTGGTTATTCGAATTTTGGATTTGTTTAGGGTTTAGATATTCGAATTTAGAGTTTGATTTATGTCAACAATACTTACCTACCACGCTATTCATTGTCAAACAAAAAATTACGCAGTCAGCTTGATTGCATGGTTAGGCGATCCGTGGTCCTATTCTCTGAAATAGGGGAAGTGTCCTTCTATTTCAGTCCGGTGCCAATGCCCATGTCTCAGGGACGAAAGACTATCTCCTTTCGGGGAAAAACTGGTTCGAAGAAAAGGGGTTGAATGTCTATGGGTAAGACTATTCTTTCACCTTTGCTGCCAGGCGGGCAACTTGAATAACAAGACCTTTAGAACTACTATCTTTGATTTTTCTGAAATACCCCAGAAGTTTACCTTCCTCAGTGGGCAGATAAGAAGATGGTTCCTCTGCAACCATTGATGGTTTATCGGGTTCAAAGAAATACGATACGGGCAGGGAAAGGGCATCTGCAATTAACTGAATACCTTCCACATTGAGCCTATTTATTCCGTTTTCATACCGCTGTACCTGTTGATATGTAACACCCAGTATCTCGGCCAGG
>JASEGZ010000045.1 GCA_030018935.1 Syntrophales bacterium | reverse complement strand
ACCACAAATGTTGTCCCTTTACCTACCTCACTTTTGACCTCAATCTCGCCTTTATGTGCCTCAATGATGCGTTGGCAAATGGCTAAACCCAGGCCTGTGCCTTTGCCCTTTGTGGTAAAGAATGGGTCAAAGATACGCTTGAGGTCTTCCTCTACTATCCCTTTACCCATATCAGAAATAATGAGCTTAATAAATTCCCCTCCTTTCTCACTTTTCACTTTCAACTTTCCACTTTTAACTTCTGTCATCGCCTCAGCAGCATTCTTAATGAGGTTTGTAAAGACCTGTTTAAGTTTGTCCGGGTCTGCTGTTAGTAATGGCACATCAGGAGCAAACTCCTTCTCTATTTCTACTGCGGCTAACATCTCTTGAGGCAATTCGCTAAATGAGTCCTCAATAATCTTATGAAGATCAACCGTTTTTAGATTAAGCATAGGAGGTTTTGAGAAATTCAGCAGGTCATTAATGTAGGTAACTGCCCTTTGTGTGGCTTCATCCATCTGGGAAAGGGTCCTTTGGGCTTTTTCATTTTCAGGCAGAATTTTTTCTAAGTAATAAAGCCCAGCCTTGATAACCGATAATGGATTTTTTACCTCATGGGCGGCTTCTGAGGCAATTTGAACCGCCACGGCAAGCCTTTCTGTCTCTATAAGTTTCTTTTCCATCTGCTTGTGAGAAGTAAGGTCATAGATATAAACCAAATCTGCTGGACGATTCTTATAACTCAACTTTGGCAAAAATCTAAACCTAAATATTCAAAAATCTCCTTTTTTTCCATTCTCTTTATCTCTGGCTTCTATAACCCGCAATCCTATCTATGATGGAACTGTCTTGCCCTATCATTTGCCCTTCGACACATCTCTATCTTAGTCAGTAGGCGACCCTCAAGGCCTAATTTGGGGGTAGCTAGCCGAGCATCAACTCAAGAACTACAGCTGATGTGAAAACCTCTCCCCCAATGACTTTTGATACCTTTCAGTCCTCGCACCTGGTAATCCGAAAAGTCCAAGATGCTGCTTGGCATCACGAAAGTAGGTTCACAATTCCCCACCGCATTTGATAGATAGAGAGTATCCGTTCCACCCTAAAGTCCTTACGGTTGGTGACGATATAAACAGGTTCTTTTAATCTATTATTTTCATCATAGGCTCGACATATTAGTACCCTTATCTTTTCTATGTCTCTTTTAAGAGAAGGAAGAGAGACTTTTAAGGAAAGCGAGCGGAATCTTTTCTCTCCCCTGCTTACTGTTGCATATCCCAAGCAGAGACAGTTTTAGCAAATTCCTGTAAAGTATGTCTTCCTTGATAAACCATCTTTCTATCTCCTTTGGCACGAGTCACCCAATCTTTTCCCTTTTGTTCAATAAAGTCTGCTAATTCTCTACAAAAATACCAGCTGTCAAACATTACCCCGCAATCCTACAAAATCTTTCACCTTGGTCTAGAGCATATTGGATCAACTCTTTAGCTATTTCTATTTTCGTTCGGAATCTTTCCGCTGTCATTTGGCAATACTCTTCGTTGAGATAAAGGTAAAACCTTAAAGGGTATTTATTGCCTCTATGGTCTACATAGAGAAGAAGCAAAAGAGAATGAGCATATTGGAGAAAACACCCATTACCTCTGATCATAAAATTTGCTCTTTGGGCTCTATGTATTTTCCATATTTTTCTATCAATGTATCATTATATCACCAACCATCCTATATCTTCCAAAGAATGAGCATCATTATAAGTGTTTTATTGCTGATATAGAGGTCTCCAAAACGCAATTCGCAATTCCCTCTGAGCTTTCAGTTAAAAAGTGATGCAGGCCATCATAACCTCCGCAATCCTATTCTTCTAAAACCTTGAGATAGGGTTTGCACATTTGCTTATCAAAAGATTATAATGCCAGTAATAAACAGTTCAAAATTTTTGAATTGGGGGGTTTTAAGAACCGAAATTATAATTCTTAGCATAATTTATGTATATCCTCTGGAATGGAAAGAATAGGAATATGTGCCATCCTATTCTATTTATCGGCATTTTATTACTTTTCCTTTAGAGATTTTTTAAATTTGCCAAAGTTGAGCTTTTACTCTACTTATCACATTTTTGGTAAAGTAAAGCCCATCACCTATGATTAAATCAAAGAACCCCTTTCCCAATCTCTCTGCACTGTGTACCAACAATCTATTTGATGTAGATAGTTCATGGCCTCGTCCTTCGGATCTTTCAAAGTCGATAAGCATCGCAAATCCTGGTGTTCCTATCATGGCCAATATACTGCCTTCTATACTTCCTAATACTGCAACCTTAACAGCTCTTACTGTCAGTTTTCTGCCTTCGCAAGTCCGAAAAGTCGCATTTTTCTCTTTTTCCTTTAATCTTTTTTATGGTTTTTTCTAAAATAAAGAAGTCGGGGAAAATATGTAACCCCTCAGTTATCAGTTGAAAAATGTGTTTAAGGAGAAGGGGAAAGGGAGAAAAAGAAAGAATTGGAGAAAATTTCAAAGTATTATAAAGTATTGTTTTTGATAGATGCTTTCCCCTATTCTCCATAATTCCCCTTTTCTCCTTTTTTACTTTATCTCTATAATTCACTATCTTTTTATCCACCGAGTAACTGAGGCATTACGAAAATCTGAAATTTTGGGTTGTAATTTTCTTCTTTAATATGTTATCTTTTATCTGCTTAAAAAAGCAAATTCTTATCATCTTTTCAAGGAACAACTCATGAATATTCGACAAATAGCTGTACTCGTCGCTGCAGCCGTACTCCTGTTGTGCTTTCTGTCTTGGGCGGCCGCCGCCAGTGTGGGTAAGGCAAGTTTCAAACTCACCGAACAGTCTCTGGATAATCTACGAGAAGAGGGGCTTCCTAACGAAATTTTAGAAAAGTTAGAAGCCCTTAAAGATCAAAAGTTTAATACAGAAGACGAATTCTTAAAGGCTGTAAGACAGGAAATAGGGCAGGATCAAACTATTAGCTATAAAGAGCAGATTTTGCAACATGCCATGGATGACATTGCAGAAGTTAAACATACCTCCGAAGTGCTACAGGCACAGAATTGTGCACTTACGAAGCGTCTGGCTGATCTCGGAGCAGCATTAGACGAGCGTGCACAGAAGCAAAAGAAAGCTGAGAGCAGTGATCAGAAACATCTCGAGCAACTAGAGCAACGTGTCAAGGAATTGGAGATCGAGAAAGCTGTTCGGGATGAAGCGACCCGTTCAATCATTCGAGATGCCATTTCAACGTTGGGGTCAAATATCAACGAGTTCGTGGCTCTGAACGGTGCCATAGAGATGCTCGGTGGCTGGACCGAGGATTTTTCACATCAGAGTGAGGGCGTGCTCCTTTTGAATACAGCCGAACTTGACTTTGAAATCCATGTAAACGAATGGACATTGGGAAATCTGGTTATCCAATATGATAGGGATATTTCCTTTTTAACGACCAAGGGCTTCGAGGTTGGGATTGATCGAATCAATCTTAACACGGCGTTCCTTACCATTGGCGATCCGCAGCGATTCCCACCTTTCTTGACATTTGGGCAGATGATCCTACCCTTTGGAATCTCAACTGGCAACCCTGTGGCAGATGTGCTGACCATAGAAAATCCATTGACCATTGACGCGTTTGAGATGAGAAATATTGCCATCGGGTTTGGCTTGGGATTTCCAACACCTGTTCTGACTTCAGCCACACCACCAGTAGCTCCACCACTGGTCAGGCCACTGGTGATTAAACCCCTCACCAGCTCACTCATGAGACGGCTTGGCTACCGTCCACCTCCGATGCAGCCGCCGCCCCCAACTTTTGTCACCCCTACGCCAACTCCTCCTCTTTTCAATGTAGGCTTTTATTCTTATGATGGAAGCACCTTTGAAAAGGTCGACACCGGTGGGTATAGACCCGGCGACCACATTAACGCTACGATAGGCTTTCGCACCAAGGGAAATTGTGGTCGTCACTACGACCAGCTACAAGGTACTGCTTTTTGTCCTTGGTCAATCGATGTTGATGTTGATTACACCAGCTCGGTCTTCGACAGCCGATTCCTGGAAACCAAATATCGGAGCTTCCTCGGCCAGATTGGTTTCGTACCTGGGATGGCTGTGAGTCTCAAAGCGACCCTTGGTCCTACATCGTTCATTGGTGAGTGGAATGAAGCCATCAGTCGGGCAGTGTTTACCGATGATCTATGCGATCAGGTTAGTATAAAGCCCTCCGCCTGGCAGATCACACTCGGCCATCAGTTTGATTGGAATCCGTGGGTCCAGGTGATTGGCGCTCAAGGAGACTATCTTGCCATCGGCTATTCGGAGACCCGCAATCTGGCAGGGGTAATGCGGGTGTTCAACGGTGAGTCAATCAGGGTTGGGTCCCTTCCCAAGAGACGATTTATCGTGAGCGTAGGCGAGTGGGTACTGGAAAGTCTCAAATTTGCGGTCGAGTATTCCCATAACGTGGACTACCCGAAGAATGAGGGCGGTACCGGTAACTCCGGGAATGCGATATTCTCGTCACTTACAATCGTGTGGTAATACGGTCACACGCCTGTGACCTACTGATGATGCTACATTGTTCGGAAGGCGTCGACCGGTTCTAAGTGGGCAGCACACAATGCTGGATAGGTGCCTGACAACAACCCAATTACGCCGCCGACAAGTGGTGCAAGGAATGGTGCTGCTGGGTCTAACACCGGAGTCCAAATATAGTAAGCGGAGACGGCAACCACAATGAGAACACCAATGTTGGCCCCAATGATGCCTCCAATAACACCCAGTGAGGTGCTCTCGATCAGAAACTGTGCGGCGATGTGCCAGCGCGTTGCTCCGATCGCTCGTCGCAAGCCAATCTCGCTGGTCCGCTCCATCACCCCCACAAGTGTAATATTGGCAATGCCAATAGCACCTACAACTAGAGACAACGCGCCAAGCATGAGAAACATAACATTTAAATCGGTTTGTACTTCATCGCGTACGCGCTTGGGCTCTAAGGGAACTTCAATCTTCAAAACCTGTGGATCGTCGGGTCGCAGTGCCAATCGTGCTTGATCGGCAATCAGGTATGCCGCGCCAATCTTTGTCTCGACGACCACGGTGTCAGGACCGACCAACCCGAAATAGTAGCGTGCGGTGCCCTCAGGGATAATGACAGAGCCAAGTAACTCAGGTTTGCGGGCAACATCGCGCAGGATACCAATGACCAGGTAGAGATGATCACCGATGGAGATCGATGGAAGTTGCTCGGGGCCCGTAATGCCGAGGTGCCGAGCAGCGTCCGGACCAAGAACTACCACTCGGTCCGCCCGATTCGAATGACCTATATCTAATAATTTTCCGGTCAAAAGCTCAGCTCTGACTGCTCTGAACAGATCGGGGGACGCTGCGTATACCGCAAGCTTAAACGCACTCTGGTTCAGAAAGTCTTTCACAGGCGAGGAGCTAACCAGCGCGCCTCCGACATCAACCTCACTCATCATTCCAACGGCAACCACGCCGTTCAGACGGCGAAGACGAGTCGGCGCATCCCATGGAATTGCTTTAGGATCGACGATGCCTGTTGTTCTGCCAGGTTTTGCCTTGATGAAAAGTTCAGTTGCGGCAAGCTGGTCGAACTGGCTGATTATGCGGTTACCAGCTGTGCGGGTCAGACCCAGCGTCGCCACCAGGGCAGTGAGCCCAACGATAATGCCCAACACAGTCAGCATCATACGCCCCGGCCTAACAAACATCCCTGCAATCGCTTCATTTAGAAGATCACGGATCGTGATTCCTGACCGAGCTATGGTCGTATTCACAGCCGTTGCTGAAGAGCCTGTTGACTTGTTCTCACTTGTGACTTCTGTCAAGAAGCCATCAATGATGTGCACATGGTGGGTGGCCCGCCTGGCGACATTCTCGTCGTGCGTAATGATGATTAAGGTAAGACCATCTTGATTTAGCTCTTCGAAGAGGTCAAGCAGGGCGGCTGAGGTTTTTGAATCAAGATTTCCAGTCGGTTCGTCGCATAACAACAAGCTGGGAGAACCGATCAGGGCGCGGGCAATGGCAACCCTTTGCTTCTCACCACCTGATAGTTTTATCGGCAAAAAATCAGCCCGGTGACTGAGCCCAACTCGTTCGATTGCTGCCATCGCACGTTCTCGCCGACCACTGCTGGGTTGCTTGCGGTATACCTCCGCCAGCATCACATTTTCTAATACAGTCCGGTAAGACAACAAGTGGAATGCTTGAAACACAAACCCAATGTGTTGACTCCGTAATCCGGCACGTTGTCTGTCAGTTAACTTAGCGGTGTCTATGCCATTAAGGAGATAGGTGCCACTGGTTGGGTGGTCCAGGCAGCCGATAATGTTGAGCAGAGTTGTTTTTCCGGCACCAGATGGACCAGTAATGCACAGCCAATCGCCACGATCTACCGAAAATTCAACATCAACGAGTGAATGTACTACTGGTTCACTGCCGTATTGCTTGCTAATCTTGTGCAATTCAAGCACCCTATGTGTTGTGTCGAGTTCATGCATGGTCATGGGAGCATCTTATTTTCAGGATTCCTGTATCCGACCACCACCAACTGGCCTGGTGTTAGCGTTCCATTAACTGGAGTCACTTCGACATAACCGTCGGCGGACAGTCCTGGCTTGACCACAATATACTCGAGTGCGCCATTGTTTTCTATCTGGATTCTTGATGTCCCATCGGCGGCGAGAGATAGGGCGCTGATCGGAACTACAGTGACGGCTCCCTTGGTTGATTTGACTGGAATAGTGAGGCGCAGAGAAAAGTCTTTGAGTGGCGTCGACGTCTCGATGATGCGCACCTTGAGGTAGACATGGTATCCGTCAACTCCATGAGTGCCAGGGGTATCAGCCACCTCTTCGACGACACCCCTTGCTTTGACCCCAAGGGCCACTTCGTCAATGGCAACCAGCATCCCCGGCTTGACCAACTGTGCGGCGTCAAGGGACAGAGACGAGTCGATTACTAATTGATTGTCAGTTACTACCATCACGGTTCCTCTCGCCGGATCACCGACATAAACCATAACTTCCTTGACACGCACAGGCATTACTGGGATGAAAACAATCTCATCGGCCGGCACCTGTACACCAAGCTTGCGTTTGGCAATGGCTAGGTCAGCAGCCAGTTGATTAACTCGATCAGTGGCCAATTTATTGTCAAACTTGGCAACCTCCAGGGCGTCAACAGCAGATTGAACAGCCATCTCACCTTCCAGGCGAACTGATTTTACAGCCGCTTCAGCCAGTTCTAATTGCTCGATGGACAACTTGCCGTCACGTTCTGCAGCCTGGATGGTTATTTCACCTTCCAATCGAATTTTACGGGCCGCAGATCGAGCCACTTCAAGTTTGGCATCGGCGGACTTCCGGGCTGTTTCTGGTTGTCGGGGGTCCAGCGCTACCAAAGCCCGGGCAACAATCTGAGCCTCCACCTCGGCAGCAGCAGCTTTATCGTTATGCTCTGCCGTGGCGCGTACGGTTTCTACAGCTATGGGTACACCTGTCTTTGGATTTGCTATAAATCTACGCAGATCCGCCCTCCTGGCCTCAAGTTCAGCAGCAGCAGTTCTATTGTTGCGCTCGGCGGTGGCGCGTGCGCTTTCTACAGCAAGAACAGCAGTAGCAGTAGCAGCTGATAGCTGATTTCTTTCTGCCTCAGCCCAGGCCTGTTCAAGAGTGCGGACATTTGCAAGTTGGTCCTTTGTCGGCCCAATCGGCTCCCATCCTTTTAATTTGTACCACTTGGCCACCGCATTGCTGGTCTGTTGATCATATCTACCATCAATGGAACCTGGATCAAACCCGAGGCGTTTGAGTGCTTCCTCCAACTGTCGTACATCATCGCCACAGATACCAGGAACAAGATCCCGGTAGACTGGAAGCTTGCCCCAAAGAACGAACACAGGACGTCCAGAAGCGGTGAGTATTACATTACCTCCCTCAAATTGGGTATTTGGCAAAGGTAAGGTGGTGACCACCTCTGCCTCCGTTTTCAAGGCAGATGGTGCAATGGATATCGGTTGAGGTAATCCGAACCGTGCTGTGCCGCGCGTCACGACTTTGGAACTCAACACACGTTCCTCCACCGGAACAAGAATTGGTGATGGTATCGGAGGTGCTGCTCGTGCAGCTATATCCGCTGGAGATTCAATCCGCGAACCTACTATCCAGCCCCCTATCCCAACAACAGCGACAAACCCCAGGACACTAAATAAAACAATAATCCGTTTTGTTGTCATAATCTTATGTGTCCAAAGCTATGTTTTGCAGAGATCTATTAGTTGACCAACACCAGGTCTTGACCTGCGGAAGTCAGGACTGTGCAGCGGCAAAGTTCATTGGATTTTACGAGAATACATTTCCCTCTCAATTTCCGCCTCAACTGGATCGAAAATCTTCTTTTCTAGCTCAAAGTTGCTTTTGGCAACATTCCACTCATAGGTTTTAAGCTTTTCTAAGGCAATCCGCTTTTCGTACGGTAGCTTTTCGACAGGGATTGTACCATCGTTTGTAATAGCAGCCAGCCGCTTTCTGATGTCGGGTTCAATTTCATCCGGATGCTTATAGTCAAAACCAGCCTCACGCATCTTGGCAACATATTTCCTTAGGGCGGCTTTCGTACGTGGGTCTTTATTGATCAGGGCGTCTTTAGGATTATAGTAAGTTGCCTTCAACTGTTCCGGCTTGAAGACCTGTTCAATGGCCTTGCGCGTGCAACCCCCGGTACGTGAAAAGTCTTCTATCTCAAGCCCAACCGCAAATGTCACATCGGTATTCTCACCAAACAGGGCGCGGTTATAGGCTACCTGGTCAGCAGGAGACAGCTTCTTGAAAATCTGGATGTTCTGTTTACCCAAGCTGACCTTGGCTGGACAATAGCCTGTGGAAAGCTGTGGGGGTCTACCTGTGTACACTGTTGCTATGCCGAACCCGTATTTGTTAATAAACTCTTCCTCGCTGAGTCCAGGCATATTCTTATCAGCAGCCATCCCTCTACGGACTGTCTCGTAATCAACGGCGATATACTCAAATCCTTGTTCACGCATGCACTTGGAGATCAGCGTCTCAACCCTCTTAATTGCCTGGACAAGCTCCTTTGGGGTCAGGCCAAACTCCTCGGTACCTGGACCAGCCGGCGATTTCTCTTTGGGGGCGGCGCCTGCGATACCGGCAAGAACGAACATGATGACCGTTGCTGTTACTTTAAATCTATTTTTCATCTCATTTTCCTCCTATATACTAAACTGGAAATCACCGAAGATCAGCAAATCGAGCATGGTCACGACTGTGACTAATTGTCTTTACCTACAATCTCACCTGTCTCGATATCAACGAAGACATCCCATTTCTTTCCGTCTTCCTCTGCAATGATCTCCACTGTGTAGTCCCGAATTTATTCATTGTACGAATTAACTGTTTTCCGGTTTACTGATTATACCGCCCCCGAATCGCAAGTACAGACTGGGGACAACGAAGAGATTGATTAAGGTCGAGGTAGTCAGACCTCCCAGGATAACCACTGCCGTCGGGTATTCAATTTCGTGGCCGGGGACAGTTCCGGCGACCACCAGTGGAATAAGGGCTAGCGCTGTAGTCAGGGCAGTCATCAGGATTGGCGACAACCGTTCACGCGCTCCACGCAGCACTAGGTCCGGTCCAAAGGTCTCACCCTCATAACGCTCAAGGTGTCTGAAGTGGCTGATCATGAGGATACCGTTACGGGTGGCAATCCCCAGTATGGTGAGGAATCCCACCAGGGAACCGAGAGATATGACAGCACTACTTATACCCGTAGCTATAATTCCGCCTATCATCGCAACCGGAAGAAGCAGCATAACCATCAAGGCAAGCCGCCAGTTTCTTTCCATTGACTCGTGCAGGATGAGTAAGATGGCAAAAAGAGCAAACCAGGTTATAATTATAAGTATGTTCTGGGCACGCTGCCGCTCCTGGTACTCACCAAGCATCTCTGCGTGATAGCCGAGAGGGAATTTCATTTTGGTAAGTTTTTGTTTAAGTTCACGGGCCACGGAACCAAGGTCACGTCCGTATACATTTCCAGCGATATCCATACGGCGTGAACTGTCCTCCCGTAACAGCACATTAGGAGCCGGCCTTATCTGAACTGTAGCCAGATCACCTAACCGCACACGTCGACCATCCTTGGTGTCCAGAAGGAGATTGCTTACACTTTCAATGCTGTTTCGATTCTCTGGGGTACTCCATATATGTACCTCGATATTCTTCCCGTCTTTCCAGATGTCTCCAGCTTCCTCGCTTGCGATAAAAGTAGCGGCGGCTCTCCGCACATCTCCGGGCTTAATACCATATTGCAATGCGGCGGCAAGATCCACTTCAACCTGGAGCTGGGGGATCTCGATCTGAAGGTCTATATGCTCCTCAATAATTCCGTCAATCCCGGACATAATGGTCTTTATCTCCTCAGCCTTCTTGCGCATAATATCCAGGTTATCACCAAAGATACGCACCACCAGAGCGTCGCTAGTACCGGTGAGTACCTCTTTTGTACGTTCTTTGAGGTAAGTCTGTACATCGCGATACAGACCCGGGTAGCCCCCGACAACCTCTTTAACCGCTGCAACGGTTTTATCGTAGTCAACTGATTTGTCGAGGCTAATCCAATTCTCCGCGAAGTTCATGCCTACTGGCTCGTCGGCCAGGGTTCCTTGCCCGATGTGAGCGCCGAAGTTGCGGACTCCCGGGACAGAAAGTAATTCCTTGCTTGCCGCCTTACAAATCCGCAGCATTTCCGGATGAGAGGTACCTGGCTTGGCCACCCAGTGCATCAGGAAGTCCCGTTCTTTAAAGGCGGGAAACAACTCCTCCCCGAGGAATGGTAAAGTTGAGAGCCCTGCGACTATGACCACTCCAAGCACAACGTAGGCGGCAATGGGACGGCTAATAATGGGAACAAGCAATTTTTTGTAACCCGCCTGCAGCCACAGGGCTATAGGAGATTCCTTTTCCTTGGGTGGCGCCTTTGTCATCAGCAGCAGAGCCATTGCAGGAGTGACGGTAAGGGCAGTCACGGTAGATGCTGCTATTGCCAGGCAGTAAGAGAGAGCAAGGGGCTTAAAAAATGATCCTGTCAATCCTCCAGTAAAAAATATCGGAGCCAAAGCAGCTATTTCGATCAGGCTTGAATAGATGACGGCTCCACGAATCTCCATGGAGGCTTCCAGTATAATCTTCGCCATCGGCTTCTTAATTTCTTCCCGTTGATACTGGCGTAAACGCCGGACAATATTTTCTATGTCAATAATCGCATCGTCAACAACCGCGCCGAGGGCGATAACAAGCCCTGCCAAAACCATTGTATTGATTGAGGCCCCGCGGAAGTATAATACAAGGACAGCGGTTATCAGGGATAATGGAATGGCCACGACACTGATTAGGGTAACCCGCCATTCGTAGAGAAAGGCAGCAAGCATTATGATCACAAGAATACAACCGAAAAGCATGGATTTGCTGAGATTGCTGATGGATTCCTCAATAAAGGTCGCCGGCCGGAAGATCTGTGTGTCGATTTCGATTCCCGGCAGGCCGGGGGCCATCTTAGCCAGGGCCTCTTCAACCCCGCGGGTTATCTCAAGGGTATTACCCCAGGGCAGTTTTTCTACTATCATCATAAGGCCGATGTCCTCATTAATAATGGCGTCACCATTTAGGTGAGGCTGTATATCCCGTATTACCGTGGACACATCACCCAGGGTGACGGGTTTATGTCCCGGTGAGACATCAACAGGCATCTGGGCCAGTTGTTCAGGTTCAAGGTAGGGCAGGATATGGCGAATGCCATACCGCTGCTCCGGGGTATCGATAAATCCCCCCATGCCGATCTCATGCCCACTGGAGAATTTGAACATTCCCACGTCGAGGGCATCAGCAGTAGACTCCATAACATTGATTAGGGAGACTCCCTTCTCGTTCATCAGTTTGGGGTCAGCCTGCACCAACAGTACATTCCATCGGTCACCCCATATTGCAACATTCGCCACTCCTGGAACCCGCATAAGCCGGGGGCGTATGCTCCAATAGGCGGTCAATGCGGTGTCGATCAATTTCTGAGTGGACTTGTCTTTTACGGATAGGCCAATCTTCATTACCCGGCTTGTAGAGGAGAGGGGTTGAATCATAAAGGGAGCGCTGGCCCAAATTGGCAGTACTGATGTTGCCTCCCGCACACGCTCCTGAACCAACAGTCTTGCTTTCATAAGGTCTACCCCGGGTTTGAAGATGAGCAGAACAGAAGACAGATCAGGTATAGAGCGGGAACGTAAAACATCCAGCCCCTCCACTCCATTGAGGGCTTCCTCAATGGGCACTGTAACCAGTGCCTCAACATCCGCCGCGGACAGCCCTAATGCCAAGGTTTGAATCTCGACCCGCGGTGGAGCAAACTCCGGATAGACGTCCACCGGCATATTACGGATCTGCATCATTCCGAATATCACCAGCATCGCTGCTCCGATAACAACCAGGAATCTCAGCCCTAAGCTTTTTCTTATAATCCAAGATATCATATCTTAAACTCCTTATATATTAGTTAAATGCATGCCGGACTACTGACCAATACCGCACTCAACGCCGTAAAGCATCGCTATGCCGATAGTGACAATAGTGGTCCCGACTTCAGGCCCCTTTGAGAGTATCGCCATTTCATCCTCAATAGAGTCAATAGTGATGGGCTCACGCAAATAAATCAGTGGCTTGCGTACTGTATAAACCCATGTCTGGCCATTTGGGTCGTATAGTACTGACGCATAAGGGATAACCTTACGGAGCGGGCCCTGCCCGGCCAGAGTCTCCTTAATTTTGATTGTCTCAATACCGATTCGTTCCGCAGCTTTCGCGGTGAGAGTAATGCCTTCGGTGACACGGCCCCCTTCAGGATTGAATGCCCCATCGAAAGGTATGGCTTTTATTTGGGCGGGGCCTTCGGTTTGTTTAATTTTGGTTTTATCGCCGCCGCATCCCGGGAGAATAAAACACCCCGTTAACAAGAGCACCACTATAACTCTAAATCTATGCTTCATAGCTTGCCTCCTTTCATTGAAAGTCAAGTTCCGAAGACTGGCTACTTTCAAGACCCAAATCTTCGGGTTTAGTGTTTGCTCCGAATCGCAGATACAGTACTGGCAGGACAAACAGGTTAAGCAGTGTGGCAGCGAGAAGACCTCCGAAGAGAATGGCAGCAATGGGAACCACGAGCTCCAGTCCCGACACCATCCTACTGATTAGCAGGGGAACCGTAACTAACACGATAGCCAGGGTGCTCAGGAGAATAGCCCCAAACCTCTGTTCCGATCCGAGGAGTACCAGATCAGGTCCGAAGACCTTACTCTCCTTATGTTCAAGATGCTGGTAACGGGTTATTAGCAAGATGCTACCTCGGGCAGTGATTACGGCTACTGCAAGGCCGCTCATAAGTGAGAGGATCGATGGAGTATTAGGCAGCAAAATGGCAGCCATGACTGATCCGGCAAGCCCCAGGGGTAAAAGGAGAAAAAGCATGCTGGCAAGCCGCCAACTGGAAAAGCGGGATTGGAGCAGGAAGAACACCACGATCAGGGCGGCGATGATGTAGCCCAGGAAGATGCGGCCTTTGGTTTCACGCTGCACTGCCTCTCCGAGGACTTCCACATGGTGTTCAATGGGGAAGTTTATCTTTGCAAGGCGTTTCTCAATATCCTTTGTTACCTCGCCTAAAGAGCGTCCCTGCACTCCTACAATGATGTCCACATAACGGGAAACGGCATCGTGTTCAATGATAGAGGGATTTGGAAGAAGGCGCACATCTGCAACATCTTTAAGTCGCACCAGGTTACCGTTTGGAGTTTCGATAGGCATTTCGTTGATGTCAGAGAGGCTATCCCGCTTATCAGATTCACCCCACACTACGACGTCGAAGATCTTTTGCTCTTCAAACAGGTTTCCCGCGGTAATACCGGCTACCATAGTCGCTGCCGCGCGTCGGACGTCACCGGGCTTAAGCCCTTGTGCTGCAGCCTCGGGAATGAGAACTTCAATTTCAACAGTTGGTTCGAAGACCGGGAGTTTTATCTGTGGGTCGACCACCCCGGCTACATTGGAGATGTTTTTTATTATCTCTTCTGCCTTTTCTTCAAGTATGTCATAAAACCTGCCGTAGACACGAACCACCAGGTCATCGCCGCCATGCTCCGCGGCCACCTCCCGGTAGCGGTGGTTGGGATAAGTGGTTACCATGGACTTCAATTCCGGATAACCCTTGTTGAACAATTTCTTTATAGCATTAATGGTGGCGGTGTGGTCAGTGCCTTGTTTGATGCTGATCCAAAGCTCCGCTGTGTCGATGTTAGTCAGTTTGTCAGAGGTTGAAGCACGCCCGATGTGCCCGCCCACATTGCGTACTCCGGGGATGGAACGCAATTCCTTGCTGGCTTCTGTGGTTAATTTGGACATCTTGGACAGTGAGGTACCGGAACTGGCTTCCAGTTTGACCAGGAAATCGTGGCCCTTAAGCTGGGGAATCAGGTTTAACTTGCCGATAAAGGGCAGTAATACCACGCCGGCCACTATAACGACACCTGCTATAACAGCCGCTACTACAGGTTTACCGACTATACCCTTCAGAACACTGAGATAACCCCTTCTTAATCCTGCTATAATGGGAGATTCAGCAGGCTTGTATTTTTCTGGGGTCAATAAAGCGAGTGATAGGGCAGGGGTAATAATGAGGGTAGCTGCCATTGATACAAGGGCCGCCAGGGCATAGCTGCGGACCAGAGATTGCAGAAAAGGACCGTTAACTTCACCGAGTACGAAAACCGGAGCTACCAAAACAACAACTATCAATAGGGTTGTGAGAAGCGGAATACCCATTTCTAATGCTCCCGCCAGAATGGTACCTGCCACGGGAGTGCTGCTCCCTTTGGAACGGTGCTCTCGGAGCCGATATGAAATGTTGTCTATATAAACGATGCCATCATCAATGATAATGACCAATGCCATTATCAGCCCGGCGATAACCATCATATTCAGCTCAGTTCCTAATGCCGAGAGAACGAGCCATCCGGCGATCATGGACAAAGTAATTGTAAAGATACTGATGAAGGCTTTGCGCCAATTAGGCAGGTATATCACAAACAGGAAGATAAGAAGCAGGACTAATCCAACCTCTAATCTTTTGATGAGATTGGTGTGTCCGGCCTCAACAAAGGAGGCCGCCCTGTAAATGGATGTGTCGATCTCAATCTCTGATAATCCCGGGCGCATGGCATCTAACGCCTTGTCAACTCTACGGGTTACCTCCATGATGCTGGTGTTGGGAAAACGTTCTACAACAAGCAAAACTCCCGGGCTGTCCTTGACAATCGCGTCACCAATGAGCAGTTGGTGGTTTTCAACTACCTGGGCTACCTGGCCGAGGGTAAGCGCCCGGTCCTCGAAATCCTCAACAGTTACCTTAGCAAGTTCTTTCGCTGTCTTGATGGGCTGTATGTGCTGGATCTCGATACGCTGATTCGCGGTATCGATAAAACCGCCGGTTCCCGGTGTTGAGGCCTCAACAAAGGTCAGGGGTGAAGACCACATGGCGTTACCCACTGTCTGGATGACATCGTCGAGGCGAACCTTATACTTTTTCAAGCGTTCCGGATCGATAAGGACCTGGAGCTGTCTATCCCGGAAGCCCCAGATAGACACGTTGGCAACCCCGGGTACACTGAGCAGGCGCTGCCTGATCTTCCAGCGTGCCAGCACTGAAATATCGATAAGTGAGAGCTTCTTGGAGAATAGTCCGATTATCATAAGACGGCTCGTAGTCGCTACTGGCTGGATAACGAGTGGTGCCTTCGATACCTGGGGGAGGGCAGGAACCATAGTTAGACGCTCCTGGACTACCTGTCTGGCCTGGATGGGGTCTGTTCCGGGCTCGAAAATCATCTCAATAGACGACAGCCCGGGAAGTGATTTGGAGCGAATTTTGTGCAACCAGGGCATCCCGTTGAAAAATTCCTGCTCCATCGGATTAGTAATCAGATTTTCCACCTCTTCCGGTGAAAGCCCGAGGGCCTCTGTCTGGACCTCGACGCGCACAGGCCCGAAGTCGGGGAAGACCTCAATGGAAGTATCACGGAGCTGGAAGATTCCCAACCCCACAAGAATGACGGCAATGATTATTGCCGGCAACCGGAGTTTCATACTTGTTTGAATGATCATTTTTAACATAAACTACCTCCTTTTATTTTTATTTTTGGCTCGTTCTTCCAATTAGTTGATTAAAAATTAAAGAAAACATAATAGTGAACACCGTTTACCTCTTATTGTACTTTGTATTTTGAAATTTTACAATTAAATCTCAAATACAAGGAAGTTTACGATATCGAGTCTCAGTATAATAGCAAATCATTTTCCATTTAGTCAAGTAAAAGTTGTCAGGCAATAGGACATCCCAGGCACATCGTGACCCCCATCTGGGGGGAAGTGATTAAATTTCATTTGGGTGTGGCTACTTTTGTCCCGACTGCTAAAAACATCTCTTACACCGTGTAAGAAAAGGAGATAAGGAGATTATGGGGATATTGGAGATATATTTTATAAAATCTATCTTCCTATCTTTCTTATCCCCATATCCCCTTTATTGTAACTATTCACCCATTTGAAGTGAAGCAGTAATGCCTCAGTTACTCGGTGGATAAAAAGATAGTGAATTATAGAGATAGAGTAAAAAGGAGAAAAGGGGAATTATGGAGAATAGGGGAAAGCATCTATCAAAAACAATACTTTATAATACTTTGAAATTTTCTCCAATTCTTTCTTTTTCTCCCTTTCCCCTTCTCCTTAAACACATTTTTCAACTGATAACTGAGGGGTTACTGTTCTGAGAATATACCCGTAAGCAACAGGTTTACAAAAAAAAGAAGATAGGGAATAGGGAGTAGAGAGTAGTAAAAAGAGCTTAAAAATTAACCAATCCCTAATCTCTATTCCCTAATCCCTAAATCATTATTTATTGCAAACTCAATTTATTTGGGTATAAATAGCTTATTGAACTGGCAGATTGACCACAAATGTCGTTCCTTTGCCTACCTCACTTTTGACCTCAATCTCGCCTTTGTGTGCCTCAACGATACGCTGGCAAATGGCTAAACCCAAACCTGTGCCTTTGCCTTTTGTGGTAAAAAATGGGTCAAATATCCGTTTGCGGTCTTCCTCGCTTACCCCTTTGCCCATATCAGAAATGCTGAGTTTGATAAATTCCCCTTCTTTCTCACTTTTCACTTTCAACTTTCCACTTTTAACTTCTGTCATCGCCTCAGC
>JASEGZ010000044.1 GCA_030018935.1 Syntrophales bacterium | reverse complement strand
TATCAAAGAACATAAATGATTACAACATTAAATATTTATATATTACGTTGTAGGGCTAACCCGATCTCTAAGATCTTCCCCGCATGCCCACCACTCTGGGAGATAAATCCTATCGTACCTGCAGTACCTAACAGGGGAGATGGTCCATAGGGTATCCTCTGCTCAGGGGAGTAGATACCAATGCAGTTGGGTCCAATAATGTGAAATCCCCCCTTGTGGGCTTTCTCCACTATTTCCTCCTCCACCTTGATCCACTCAGACTCACCGGTCTCCCGGAACCCGGCAGTGAAGAAATGGACAGCCTTTACTCCGGCAACTGCACAATCATCAAGCAGGCTGAGGACAAATTGTCGAGGGATGCAGACAATCACCAGATCAACCGGTTTCGGAATCGCTCTCAAATCAGGATAGATTTTCAAGCCAGAGATCTCGCCGCCCATGGGATTAACAGGGTAAATCTCCCCGCGAAAGCCAGCAGCCAGCAAGCCATTTACCCATTTTGAACCCATTTTACAGGTATCGGCAGATGCGCCTGCTACAGCAATAGACCGGGGATAAAATATAGGTTCAAACTCTTTAAGCTTTTCCTCAGTGTCCTTCATTCCGATCGATCCTCTTCCTCCCCCCCGAAGCCCCTCAGGCCGCACAGGAGGATTCTATCCAGCTCTTCCTCGGTGAAGATGCCTTCAGAGAGGATTACTTCACGTGGAGTCTTTCCCTGTTCCTTGGCTATCTTGCCGATTTCCGTAGCCCGGCAGTAACCTATGTGACGGACAAGGGCGGGAAGTCCGGCCTGCAACCACCCCCGCCTGATGTGCTCGGCACAGGCCTCTCTGTTGGCCTTAATACCCGACACCATCCTCTCTGTAAAGATTCTATCCGCCGCCGCCATGATGATTACCGATTCGAACAGGCAGTGCGAAAGGAGGGGTAAAAAGGCATTCAGTTCCAGCCGTCCACGCCTGACAACCATGCAAACCACATACTCGTTGGAGATCACCTGCATGGCAACCTGCTCAACCATTTCTCCAATTACCGGATTGACCTTTCCGGGCATGATAGACGAGCCCGCTTGCATGTCAGGAAGTGTTATCTCGCCAAACCCCGTGCTGGGACCGGAGTGAAGGAGCATCAAATCACTCGTTATCTTGGAGATGTTTGCCGCATGGACTTTTAGTGCCGCCGCTACCACGGCAAAGGCATCAATATTTTGCGTGGCATCAATCAGGTTCCTGGCCTGAAAAAAACTGGAGCCGGTGTTTCCATTGAGCTTCTTTATCGCCAGCTGCCCGAATCCGCAGGGAGCATCAATTCCTGTACCAATAGCTGTCCCACCGAGGTTTACCCTGTTGAGTATCGGCTCGCACATCTCCAGCCTTTGCCTGTCACGCTTCATCACCTCAGAGTAAGCAAGGAATTCATCCCCCAGGTACATCGGTACTGCATCCTGATGTTGAGTTCTGCCCATCTTCAGAACATCACTGAACTCATCTGCCTTCCGCCGGAAGGCTTTCTGCAGATCTCCCACTGTTTCCGGCAACTTGCGGAACAACCCGACGAGGGCAACCCTTATCGCGGTGGGGACAACATCATTGGTGGACTGGTGACGGTTGACATGGTTGTTGGGGTGCACGATTTCATAGTCGCCCTTCTTACCCCCCAAAAGCTCAATGGCACGATTGGCAATAACCTCATTGGCGTTCATGTTGGCGGATGTACCCGCTCCACCCTGGAACACATCAACAACAAACTGGTCATGAAATTTCCCCTCTATTATCTCATTGCAGGCAGTTATTATGGCTTTTGCCTTGTCTTTGGCAAGGTGTCCCATTTCCAGGTTAGCCTGGGCACAGGCCTTTTTGACCTGGACCAGGCCACGGGTAAGCTCGGGGCGTTGCCTGTAACCGGAGACATTAAAATTTTCCTGCGCCCTCAGTGTATGTACACCCCAATATACGTCGTCCGGGACTTCCCTTTCTCCCAATAAGTCGTGCTCTATTCTCATTGTACCTCCCCCTTCCATGTTGGATTTGTGCTCTCTTGGCATTTTAAAGATGTTCAAGAGAAATGGATAACCATGATGGTTTACTACCGCACGCCTTACAGGGAATACATCCAACAGGTCCCGCCTCCTAAGTGGCAGTCAGGGTGGTGGTCCAAGAATCACCGTTCTCCCCCCTGATCCCGCCTATGAGATCGGACCCGCAGGATAAGCCCCCTCCCCGATGCAGTAGACTTTTGTTTGGTTCTGTGATAACAATTATCATAGAAAATGTCAAAAGTTTATCGGGATAACTTGCAACAGAAAGTATAAGCGAATTCCTTAAAGGGAGAGATTTATAAGGAAAATCTATCTTCCCTTTGCGTTCTCGGTGTCTTTGCGGTGAAATAGTGCGTTTAATTTTTGTACAGGGAAAAGGAGAATAGCATGACAGTGTCCATGGACAGTCCTGCCCCAACGCTTTCGACGGGGGAAAAGCTGGGCGGTTTTCGCATCTTGAGGATAGAACAGATACCGGACATTCGTGTTACCGCTTATGAAATAGAACATGAGATGACCGGGGCAAAGGTCCTTCATCTCCACTGTGACGATCGGGAAAACCTTTACGCCATCGGTTTCCGTACCCCACTGGGTGATTCTACGGGCATTCCACACATCCTGGAACATGCCGTGCTCGCTGGTTCTGAAAGGTATCCATTGAAAGATGTATTTAATGAATTGGTCAAAGGAACGCTTCAGACCTTTATCAATGCCTTTACCTATCCAGATAAGACCATCTACCCGGTGGCAAGCCAGGTGAGAAAGGACTTTTTTAATCTCGCCCGCGTCTATACCGACCTTGTCCTGAGACCACGGCTCCTCCAGAAGACCTTTTATCAGGAGGGCCACCATCTGGAGTTCTCCCGTCATGATGATATCACAAGCGAACTCGTCATCTCGGGAATCGTTTACAATGAAATGAAAGGGGCGTATTCGTCGCCAGATACGCTGATGTCCAAGGAAATCCAGCAAAATCTGTTTCCCGATACAACCTATGCCTTTGATGCGGGAGGGGATCCGGATGTTATCCCTTCTCTTACCCATGAACAGCTTAAAGCATTCCACCGTACCTACTATTCGCCGACCAATGCCCGCATCTTTCTCTACGGAGATATACCGACAACGGATCACCTCGTTTTTCTGGAAGAGATGCTCGCCGGATTCGAGCGGGTACCTGTGAACTCATCCATTAAAAGTCAGACCAGATGGCCGCAACCGGCTTCTGTACACAGTTTTTATCCCATCGGTAGGGAAGAGGATGCGAGGGGAAAAACGGTCGTCAATTGTGCCTGGATGATTATAGAAAATACTGATCATGAAACAGTCCTTCTCCTTGAGATCGTCTCCGGAGCCCTGGTCGGAAGCGCCGCCGGTCCCCTTCGTAAGGCTCTGATTGATTCCGGTCTCGGTGAGGACCTCTCTCCCATAACAGGACTTGAGCGTGACCTGAAACAGGTCGTTTTTGCTGTGGGGCTCAGGGGTTCTGATCCCGGAAAGGCCGGTCGCATTGAATCATTGATCCTTGATACCTTACAAAAGGTAGCGGAGACAGGTTTTGATCGTGAATTAATCGAGGCTACTCTTCATCAGGTTGAGTTTCACGGGCGGGAGATCGTGCGCAACTCGCTTCCCTACGGGATTATCCTTATGGGAAGGGCTTATCATACCTGGCTTTACGATGGCGACCCTTTGACAGGCATGAATTTCCCCCGGATCATAAAAGAGATACGTGACAAGTGGGAAGCGAGACCAGAACTGTTTCAGGATATCGTCCGGACATGGTTCCTCGATAATCCCCACCGTCTACTTTCCGTCCTGGAACCGAGTAAGACCTTGCAGGAGGAGATGGAGGAGACAAGCAAGAAGAGGATGTCCCGATTCAAGGCGTCTCTCTCCCGTGAAGAACTTGAGAACATCCATCGAGAGGCCGCTTCGCTGAGGGATTTTCAAACGGAACCGGATCCCCCCGAGGCATCGGCCACACTTCCAAAAATAAAGATCAGCGACCTCCGCCGGACAGTAGAGACAATTCCTACCGAAAAAACGGTAATTGCTGGTGTCCCCGCTATGGTCCATGACATCTTTGCCAATGGAGTTGCCTATCTGGATCTGGCCTTTAATATATCTGATATCCCCGAAGATCTGCAGATCTATCTTCCCCTTTTAGGAAAGCTGATGATCAATATGGGGGTAGCCGGCCTCACATACGAGGAAATGGCAAAGCGGATCGCCTTAAAGATGGGGGGGATCGGTTGTCACCTGACGGCAGGCATGGTTACCGATGGCAGGGGGAACTGGCAGAAGATGGTCTTTCGTATGAAAGCCCTTCACCGAAACATCATAGATGCCGTGAGGATCATCTCCGATATTCTGATTTCGGGGGACCTCTCCGATGATACCAGGCTGTGGAATCTGCTCGCGGAGAGGAAGAACCGGCTCCATGCGTCTGTAATCCCTTCCGGCCATATTTTTGCACGCCGGGCGGCGGGAGCAGCCGTTTCTGTACCGGCATATAGGGACGAACAGTGGCACGGGAGGACACAATTTCGTTTCTTGAACGGTATTGCCGATCAATTTAATGAGGGGAAGGGAGAACTACAGGAGAAATTAGCACACCTGAAGGAAATGATCTTCCGAAGAGAAAGGCTGATCTTGAACTTGACTGCGGATGCAGAAGGACTTGCCATCCTCACTGAGGGGACCTCCGGGCTTGTTGAGCGGTTGGCAGGTGATGGAGGTGCAGTGGTTTCCGTTATTCCTGATGTACGTTCCTCCATCCATAGGGGTATTGCGATCCCGGCACAGGTCTCCTATGTGGCCATGGTCATGTCCGCACCTGCCTATGCGGATTCCCTTGTTGCCCCTCTGCTGGTTGCCGCAAGGTATCTGTCGAGCGGCTATCTCTATAAGCATATCAGGGTTCAGGGTGGGGCCTACGGGGGCATGTCGCAGTACGATCCGATAAGTGGCCTTTTTGCCCTCCTTTCCTACAGAGATCCGCATATTGTCAGAACGCTGAAAGTTTATGATGAGGCCATAGATTTTATCTGTCAGAATAAGCTAACAGAGGAGGAGCTTGAAAAGGCCGTTATCGGAACAATCGGGATCCTCGACAAACCGATGGATCCGTCGAGCCGGGGATATGTCGCCATGATTCGAGACTTCATCGGCCTTACCGATGAAGACCGCCAAAAACTCCGCGACGAGATCCTTGACACAACAGCGGACAGGCTTCAGAAGATAGCTTCTTGTTATTTCATTTCCGCGGCCAAGTCGGCTGTGATAGCCGTATATGCCGCGGAAGACGAACTTCGTAAGGCCAACCAAACCCTGGAAACGAAGCTCGAAATGGAGACTCTGATATAGCTTTGTAATTAAATTAAGGAGTCGGATGTGGAGTCAAGGAGGTTAATGCCTAAGATACTATTTATGGGAACGTCAGAGTTCGCTGTACCATCGCTGGCGATTCTCGTCAAAAACGGTTATCCGATTGTTGGTGTTGTTACACAGCCTGACAGGCCGAGGGGGAGGGGAAAAATGGTTCAGCCATCGCCGGTCAGGATCTTTGCTGAGGAGAATCATCTTTCTGTCATACAACCTGAACACGTAAGAGATAAAGAGTTTTTGAGTGCCTTCAGGAGCCTCTCCCCTGATATGGTAGTCGTTGCAGCCTTTGGACAGATCCTTCCCGGGGAAATCATAGGGACCCCTGAAATGGGTTGTATTAATGTCCATCCCTCCCTCCTGCCGAAGTACAGGGGGGCGGCACCGATAAACTGGGCTCTCATACAGGGAGGAGAGAAAACCGGTGTTACTATTATCTTGATGGATGAGGGTCTGGACTCGGGGGATATTCTCCTGCAGGAGGAAACCCTGATCGGAACAGAAGAGACGTTTGGCGAGCTCCATGACAGGCTGTCGGAGATGGGTGCGGAGCTGCTTCTGAAGACGATAGGGACGATCGTAGAAGGCACCGTCAGGCGGATACCTCAGGATGCGTCTGCCGCCACGTATGTCCGCAGGTTAAATAAGGAAGATGGCTGTGTCTGCTGGGACACCAACGTCAGGGACATCGCCAATCTCATCAGGGGACTCTCCCCCTCTCCCGGTGCCTATACCTTTTTAGAGGGGAAGAAGCTCAAGATATTCGCGGTAAAGGGAGAGGAAACATCTGTGACTGAGCCTGCTGGGAAGATTGTCAGGGAAACAGAAAAGGGTCTCCAGGTAGCGGCAAAAAATGGATACATCTATTTGCATGATGTGCAACTGGAGAACAGAAAGAGGATGTCTGTCCATGATTTTTTGAGGGGTTACCGGATCGCACCGGGAGCAATCTTCGGATAGATCAATGAAGAATGTCTATGAGATGGTATTTTCGAGAAAAAGATTGACAAAGGATAGTTATAATAATAACATATACTGGATAAAATTTAGCCTTTCCGTAGATATCAATCGGATATTTGGCAGGAAGTGAAGCCCCCGCCCCTTACAGGCGGGGCTTTTCGGTTGGAAGGCGAGGGGCAAGAGGCAAAGGGCGAGGGACCATAGCCTAAAGCCCATCTGCTCCGCTCATCAAAAGAAAAATGAAACATTCATGCCGACGAGTCGGCACAAAGAAGAATGAAAATATATCACCCTCCCCTTCACCCCCTCCTGCCTCCCCCAGCAAGTGGGGGAGAGATAAGGAAGGGAATAAAATTATAGCCCTCCCATCAAGGGAGGGGAAGTGGGTTGGTATTCCGTCAAGGGAGGAAGTCCCCTCTCCCCTTGTGGGAGAGGGTTAGGGGAGGGGTATTTTCAGGTGAATAAGAAAAGGGCCTTCGAGATTATCGCAAACTTTTCCAGGTCAAAGGTTCTGGTGGTTGGGGATATGATGGTTGACCATTTTATCTGGGGAAAGGTCTCCCGTATTTCTCCAGAGGCGCCGGTCCCCGTTGTGGAGGTACATTCCGACAACCTCCTTCTTGGTGGCTGTGCCAATGTGCTAAATAATATCTATACTCTGGGCGGTATGGTTTATGGGTCGGGTATTGTAGGGGCTGATGAGATGGGAAAAAGGTTGTTGGATGAATTCCGCAAAAGGGACATCAGTACAGAGGGAATTGCCGTAGAGCCCAACCGACCTACCACAATGAAGACAAGGATTATAGCCCACAGTCAGCAGGTAGTAAGATTTGACAGGGAAAGCAGGCAACCTGTGCAACCGAAGAGTATTGAAAGGATAATGGAATATATTAAGAAGATGGTCAGTGACGACCTGGGGGCTATTGTCATTTCTGATTATAATAAAGGGGCTATTACAAAAACCCTGTTGGATGGAATCCGTGGGCTCATAGCGGGGAGAAATATAGTCGTCTGTGTGGATCCAAAGCAAAGCGATTTTTCTCTCTATCAGGGCTTTGATGTCGTCACACCCAATCATCATGAGGCCAGCCAGGCCCTTGGAATAGAAGATATAAAAAAGAATAATGCTTACCTTGACGCAGGAAAGGCAGGCCCTAACGCAGAAAGGGTCGAAAAGAGGGACAGAATCCGTGAGGCAGCAAGGGCCATTTTAGCTCGATTCCATTTAAAGGCCATGCTCATCACGAGGGGTGAGGAAGGGATGAGTCTCTTTGAGGAAAATGGCGAAGTTATTCATATTCCTGCCAGGTCCAGAGAGGTTTTTGATGTGACCGGTGCCGGAGATACGGTCATTGGAGTCCTTGCCCTCTCCCTTGCCTCCGGAGCTACCTTCAGGGAAGCGGCCGTTCTGGCAAACCATGCTGCGGGAATTGTGGTGGGAAAGGTGGGCACAGCCACCGTTTCTGAGGAGGAACTCAAAGGGGCTCTATGAGTAAACCCAAACGTGCGGAGGCGGTAAAGCTGATAACGAGCATCCTTTCCGGAGACAAGGAACTACTGAATAAGGCACTGGAAGTGTTAGCCGGGCAATATGGAAGGGTTGACTTTATCAGCGCCTTCCTTTCTTTTAATTACACCGATTACTATGCCAAAGAGATGGGGTCAACCATCTGGAGGCGTTTTGCTTCTTTTGAGTCACTGGTACGGCCTGAATTGCTGCCCGATATTAAACTGTGGACAAACGGTATAGAGGACAGGCTTTCGGCAAACGGTAAGAGACGGGTAAATATTGACCCGGGCTATATCTCTTATGCCCATCTAATCCTTGCCACGGGAAAGGGTTACACGCATCGTCCCTATCTGAGGGATGGTATCTATGCCGATTTGACCTTGTTATACAGAGACAAGACCTTTCATTCCCTTCCCTGGACTTACCCTGATTATGCAGAAGCTGATGTCATCGAGATGTTTAACAAGATTAGAGCGAAGTATATCGGCCAGATGAAAGAGACTGCATGCGATGTGCCCGTAGGGTAGATGCTGCCTCTTACTTTCTCCATTTGTATGGGAAATAGGTTTTAAATGATCAGAAGCATGACAGGTTACGGCAGGGCCGATGCACTTCTCGAAGACAAAAGATTGGTGGTGGAGATAAAATCCTTCAACCATCGTTATCTGGAGGTTTCTCTCCGGCTTCCAGGTATCTTTCTCCCTCTCGAACTTGAGATGAGGAAAAAGATAGGTGGACGTCTTTCCCGGGGGAGGATCGAGGCTACTATCAGAATGGATTCTGAGATGGACCCGGAAATGGGTAACAGATTTGAGCTGAATCTTCCGCTTATCCGGAATTACTACGCATTGTTGGTTAACTTGAAGGAGGAGCTTAATCTAAAGGGCGAAATTACCCTGGATGTAATAGCAGGCTTCAAGGATGTCTTTGTTCCTCTGGAAGCTGGTAAGAATCTGGCTGGTGTGTGGGAATGGATAGAAAAGGTTCTGGATGAGGCAATAACAGACCTTATAAGAATGAGGAAAAGGGAAGGAGAGATTATTTACCAGGATTTGATTTCAAGGATTGATTCGATCAGGGGATGCCTCGACTCTATCATGTTAAGGGCTCCTCAGGTTGTCATAGAATATCAAAAGCGGCTTGCCAACCGGGTGAAAGAACTTACAGGTGGTATTATGACAATTGATGAGTCTCGGTTGGGTCAGGAAGTTGCCATCATGGCGGAAAAAAGCGATATTACGGAGGAAATCATCCGCTTTAAGAGCCATATCAGTCAGTTTTGTGATGTCATAAACAGCGATGATGCTGTGGGGAGGAAGATTGATTTTTTGCTTCAGGAGATGGTAAGAGAGGTAAATACCATAGGATCCAAGAGTTGTGATGCAGATATATCTCAAAGCGTCGTTGAGATCAAGGGTGAACTGGCCAAATTAAGAGAACAGGTACAGAATCTTGAATAATGGTAACATGAAAATGGGAAAGGGGTTATTTATGGTAGTTTCCGCGCCATCCGGTGCTGGCAAGACCTCTATATGCAGAGAGTTCCTGAAGATGTACCCGAACATCAAGTTTTCTGTATCTTACACCACGAGGCCAACCCGCCCCGGAGAGGTTCACGGGGAGGATTATTATTTTATCTCCGAAGATGCGTTTAAAGAACGCATTGCGCAGGGGGAATTTGCCGAATGGGTTGAAAATTACGGTCATCTCTATGGGACGTCAAGAAAAACGATGAGTGCATTTCTGGATAAAGGTACCGACCTTATTCTGGACATCGAGCCACGAGGTGCAAAGATGTTAAAGCAAGATTATCCAGGGGGTATCTTTGTGTTCATCCTTCCTCCGTCAATGGATGAATTAAAGACGAGGTTAAGCAGAAGGGGAGTCGAAAACGAAGGAATCATGAAAAAGCGCCTGGAGACGGCCATGGATGAGATCAGAGAGATTGTCTGGTATGACTATGTAATTTTTAATGACAGGCTTAACGACGCCGTAGGCTGTCTCAGGGCGATTTATGTGGCGGAAAAAAGCAGAAGAGAACGATTGATGGATAAGATAAGGGACTTTCTCAAATGAATGGAGGTTCTAAGATATGGCAAGAATTACTGTAGAGGATTCTTTGAGAGTAGCAAAAAACCGATTCGCCCTGGTCTTGCTAACGGCAAGACGGGCGAAACAACTTCTTAGAGGAGCGAAGTCTTTAACGGATATTAAGAATAACAGGGAGATCGTAGCGGCCCTCAGAGAGATTGCCGTGGAAAAGATTACCTATGCCCATCCTGAATTTTTACGGGGGGCCAGGGAAGATTTTAAACCAATCCCTGATGATACGGAATTTATTGGCGATGAGGAAGAAACGGAATAGGGATCCACGGCAGATGCTGATTTTTGCCCTGGACATGGGAGAGGGTATTGGGGAAGCAATCTCTTGGGTCGAACGTCTCAAGAATCATGTGGGAATATTTAAGGTCGGCAAGGAATCCTTTACCCGTTATGGTCCCGAAATCGTCTCAAAGATAAAGGAAAGGGAAGGTAAGGTTTTTCTCGATTTGAAATTTCACGACATCCCCAGTACTGTTGCCAGGGCCGCCGAGGCAACTGTGAAGATGGGGGTTACTATGTTCGACGTACATGCCCTCGGTGGGAAAAGGATGATGGAGGAAACAGTTGTTTCGGTTAAAAGGATGTCAGAGCAGGTGGGTTTGCCACCGCCTATAATCCTTGCTGTGACTGTACTGACCAGTTTGAACGACAGTGATATCAGAAAACTGGGGTTTAACCAGCGGGCAGGCAAAGTTGCCTTAAATCTGGCGAAGGTTGCCCAGGATGCCGGGGTCTCCGGCGTTGTGGCTTCGGCCCGTGATATCCCTGCCGTCAGGGAGTCCTGTGGACAGGATTTCGTTATTGTGGCACCCGGCATCAGAGGGGTTGTGGAAATTACAATGGATGACCAGAAAAGAATAATGACCGCCGAAGATGCCATCACCCTGGGTGCCGATTACATCGTCGTCGGTAGGCAGATCAGGATGGCGGGGGACCCCGTTGGAGCGGCAGAGGAAATTCACCATGCCATATCAAGGGGGCTTTTGCTGCGAGAAAAATCAGAAACCAAATAGACCAGAGTACTGTGCAGATCATCTACGGTATCAATCCTGTGGCGGAGGTTCTCAAACATGACAGTGGAAATATCGAGAAGGTCGTTTGCGCCCCGGGGAGAAATGGAGAGCGCCTCCGTAAAATCTTAAATCTGGTGACGAAAAAGGGTATCCCTGTAGAATTTAAGGACAGAGCATATCTAAATAAACTGGCAGGTAATAAGTCTCATCAGGGGATTTGCGGTTTTTGTAAAACATTCCATTATGCCAGTGTGGATGAGGTAGTTGCCCGTCGTCACGAGTCTTTCAAAAACGATTTGATTCTTGTCCTTGATGGAATTACAGATCCTCAAAACTTAGGTTCTCTGATCAGGACGGCTCACTGCTGTGGGGCCAATGGGGTTATCATTCCTGAAAGGCGTGCAGCGACGGTTACAGGAGCTGTGATGAAGGCATCTGCCGGAGCAGCACAATATACCCCTGTTGCCATGGTGACCAACCTATCACGCACCATTGAACATTTGAAGAAAAGAGGATTCTGGATATACGGTGCTGATGCCCATTACGGTAAAGAGATTTGTAACCATGATTTTGCTGGTCATATCGTCCTTGTGATGGGAAGCGAAGGGAAAGGGATCGGGCCACTGATCAGAGAAAGTTGTGATTTCCTGGTATCTATTCCCCTGATGGGAAAAGTTGATTCTCTTAATGTCTCGGTGGCGGCAGGGATTATCATGTATGAGATATTGAGAAAATGGGGGGCCGTGGGAGGGCCACACTCCGTCGTGGCCGTTGAGACGGGTCATGGGAGGGCCACACTCCGTCGTGGCCGTTGAAAGGAGGTTGGTGCGATGCCGGTATTTGTATGGGAAGCAACGACAAAAAGGGGTGAATTGAGAAAAGGAGAGACGGGCGCTGCTGATGAGGTTGCCATCAGAGGGCTGCTTCGCCGACAGGGTTTCAAATCCATCACCGTAAAGAAAAAGCCAAAGGATCTATTAGAATATCTGCCCTTCCTCAAAGAGAAGGTTAAGGAGAAGGACGTTGTTGTTTTTGCCCGAATATTTTCCACCATGATCAATGCAGGTCTTCCCCTCATCCAGTGCCTCGATTTGCTGGCCACTCAGGAACAGAATAAGACTTTTTCTAAGATCATTGCCTCCATCAAGGAGGATATTGAAGGTGGATCAACACTTTCCGATGCTTTGAAAAAGTATCCACGCGTCTTTGACGACCTGTTTGTTAACCTCGTGGCAGCAGGAGAGTCCGGCGGTATCCTTGATGTCATCCTTGGCCGTCTTTCCGGCTACATGGAAAAGGCAATGAAATTAAAAGGTAAGGTAAAAGGAGCCATGACCTATCCGGCCAGCGTCCTTGTTATTTCCATAGGCGTCGTTGCCCTATTGCTGCTTAAAGTAATCCCTGTTTTTCAAAAGATGTTTGAAGGCATGGGTGGGGCACTGCCGGCGCCGACGCAGTTTCTCGTCAATGCCAGTCAGTTCATGCAAGACTATTTCCTCCATATGATTATTGCTGTGGCCGTTATAATATATGCCTTCAGGAGATACTACCGTACCGAGAAGGGCAGACTTCAGATAGATTCCCTTGTTCTCAGGGCGCCGGTCTTTGGCCCGCTTCTTAAAAAGGTTGCGGTGGCGAGATTCAGTAGAACCCTTTCCACCATGATGTCGAGCGGGGTCCCGATCCTCGAGGGACTCGCCATTGTCTCTAAGACCGCAGGCAATAAAGTTATAGAGAATACTCTAATGGAAACAAGGAAGTGTATCAGCGAGGGGAGAACCATTGCGGAACCTCTGTCCGAAAGTGATATCTTTCCCCCTATGGTAGTTCAGATGATCGCCGTTGGTGAGGCGACAGGTGCTCTCGATGCCATGCTATCCAAGATTGCGGATTTTTACGATGATGAGGTGGATGCGGCTGTGGATGCGATGACAGCTTTGCTTGAACCTTTCATGATGGTTTTTTTAGGAGGCGTTGTAGGGGGGATGATCATCGCCATGTATCTCCCCATCTTCCAGATGGCTTCGGTTGTAGGGTGATAGCGAAAAGCAGGGAAGGATTAAAAGATTGGAAGATTAAAGGGCAATCCTGTGCCCCCTGAATCTTGTACCCCCTGACCCCTGACGGCTGAACGCTTAAAAAAATGGTCGGGATGGCGCGATTTGAACGCGCGACTACTGCGTCCCGAACGCAGTGCCCTACCAGACTGGGCCACATCCCGACACGAGGTAAAGGATATATAATTTATTTTCCCATGTCCATAGTTTTTTACAGATCAAAAGGAGAAAGAGTTAGTGATTATCTACGATCTCAAATGTGGAAAAGGTCACAAATTCGAAGGATGGTTCAGAGACATCTCTGCTTTTGAGGAGCAGAAGTCCCAAAGACTCATTACGTGTCCTGTATGTGGAAGTTCTGATACGGAGATGATTCCTTCATCAATTACAATCGTGGGAAAGGACGTTAGGACATCGGGCAGGAAAAATACGAAGGAAATTTCGCCTATAAAGGCCATGCAGTTATTCCATGAGTATCTTGACAAGAATTTTGCTGACGTAGGCGACAGGTTTACCGAGGTAGCTCTGAAAATGCACCATGGAGAAGAGGAAAAGAGAAACATTAAAGGGACCACGAATAGGTACGAAGAAGAACTCCTCAGAGAAGAAGGTGTTCAGTTTATAAAGATTCCCCTGCCCAAATTTGACAGTTAGGATTCCAGTTTATCAGTAATATCATTATGCGACAGACTTACGAAAGTATCATATCTGCTGTAGGGAATACGCCGCTTGTGGAGATCCGCCGGCTGAATCCCAACAAAAGGGTTAAAGTTTTTGCAAAACTGGAGAGTTTTAACCCTGGCGGATCCATCAAGGACAGACCGGCTCTTTATATGATCAATGAAGCCGAGAAGCGGGGGGAACTGACAAAGGATAAAATTATCTTAGAGCCCACCAGTGGCAATACCGGCATCGGTCTTGCGCTTATCGCAGCCGCTAAGGGTTACAAGTTATGTCTCGCCATGCCTGAGTCCGCCAGCGAAGAAAGAAAAAGGATACTAAAGGCCATGGGGACAGAAATATACCTTACCCCGGCTGCCCTCGGTACCGATGGCGCTATAGAAATGGTCTATAATCTGATGCGGGAACATCCGGAAAAGTACTTCGTCCCAGACCAGTTTAATAATCCCGATAATGTCGCGGCCCATTACTATGGAACGGCAGAAGAAATCTGGCAACAGACTGGCGGAGCTGTAACGATGGTTGTAGCCACCCTGGGTACAACCGGTACCGCCATGGGGATTTCCAAGCGACTTAAGGAGTATAACCGGGAAATAAAAATTATCGGGGTGGAGCCTTACCTGCAGCATAAGATCCAGGGCTTGAAGAATATGAAAGAGTCCTATCGGCCGGGAATTTTTGACAAAAATCGTCTGGATGAGAAGATCAATATACTTGATGAGGATGCCTTCGAAATGGCGAGGCGGCTGGCCAGAGAAGAGGGAATCTTAGTCGGGATGAGTTCCGGGGCTGCCGTACACGTGGCTATACAGAAGGCCAAGGAGATGGAAGACGGCTTAGTTGTGGCAATTCTTCCCGACGGTGGTGAGCGCTATCTCAGCACCGACCTCTTTACCGACAAGGAACAGTCAACCCTGCGCCTGTACAATACCCTGACCAGGGAAAAAACATTCTTCAAACCGCTAAACCCTGAAGAGATACTGATGCATTCATGCGGACCCACCGTCCATGAAGTTCCCCACCTCGGGAGCTACCGTCGTTTTGTCGTTTCCGACGTCATCCGGCGTTATCTTGAATATAAGGGGTATAAGGTCAGGCACGTTATGAACATTGTTGATCTGGCAGACAGTTCCATCAGGGGGGCTGAATTGGCCAATATGGAGCTGGGGGTATATACGGAAAGATACACGGCCGTCTTTCTCAGAGATATTGGTAAACTGAATATCAAACCTGATCCGGCCTACCCGACGGCAAGCGGGAACGTCGACACTATGCTGGAGCTTGCCGGGAAACTTGTAGAGAAGGGATACGCTTACGAAAAGTTGGGGTCTGTCTATTTTGATATCTCAAGGCTTAAAGATTACGGTTGCCTGTCTAATATAAACCTCGGGAAGGTTGAGCATGGCAGGACGGTAGACCTGGATGATTACGAGAAAGATAGTCCGGGAGATTTTACTCTCCTGAAAAGACCGAACCTGGGTGAATTAAAGAGGGGTATCTATTTCAAGACCCGCTGGGGAAATGTCAGGCCGAGTTGGCACCTTGAATGTGCTGCCATCTCCCTGAAATATCTCGGTGAGACCTTCGATATCCATGCCAGCGGGGCCGATATAGTTTTCCCGCACTGTGAGAATGTTTTGGCCATCGGGAAGGCGGCAACAGGAAAGCGCATTGCCAGCTACTGGCTAAATACGGAACTGGTGATGGTGGAGGAAAAGAAGATGTCCCGTTCTCTGAACAATGTCTTGACTATAAAAGACCTGGAGAAAATGGGATATAACGGTAAAGAAATTAGATTTTTTCTCCTCAGTTCTCATTACAGAAAACCGCTGCATTTTTCCTCTGGCGCCCTGGAGACGGCAAAAAACACTAGCAAAAAACTGAACGGGTTCGTTCAGAGGTTGGTTCGTTTTACCCCGGCAGATGGCGGTTACGCCGATACCGATCAGTATATTTATGATGTTAAACAGGGGTTTGCCGCGGCCATGGACGATGACTTAAATACCTCCAGCGCCTTAGCGTCTCTCTTTGAGTTTGTGAAGAAGATCAATCTTCCTCTCTCCCGGGGGCAGTTGGACGAAAAACAGAGGGACGATGTCCTCGATACCATGAAAAAGATAGATACCGTCCTGGGCATCATGGATTTTAAAGAGGAGATGATAAGTGAAGAGGCCAGGCGCCTTCTAACAGAAAGAGATGCTGCAAGAATGGCCGGTAAATGGAAAGAAGCCGATGCGATCAGACAGAGACTCTCTGAAATGGGGATTGAGGTTTCTGATACCCCGAAAGGTGTTACGTGGAGATTAAGAAATAAAGGAGAAAGATTGTGAATGGAGATATAAGAAAATCGGCCATTGCCGGATCGTGGTATCCTGGCAGTCCGAAGGTTTTGCGGGCAGATATTGAAGACTTCTTTCATAATGTACCTGAAGAAAAAGTAAAGGGAAGGATTGTTGGCCTCATCGCACCCCACGCGGGGTATATGTATTCCGGCCAGGTTGCCGCCTATGCTTACAAACTTGTTAGAGGAGCAACCTTTGATGCTGTTATTATCGTAGGGCCGAGCCATCGGGTACCCTTCCAAGGAGTTTCTGTCTATAACAGAGGGGGGTATGAGACACCTCTTGGTGTTGTCCCTGTGGATGCAGCCCTGGCGGGGAAGATAATGACCCATAGTAGCGTAGCATCCTGTATCCCCAGTGCCCACATGCAGGAACATTCTGTTGAGATCCAGCTCCCCTTCCTTCAGGTGGCCCTCGGTGAATTTAGTTTTGTTCCCTTTGTCATGGGGGACCAGAATCACCAAACCTGCGAAGACTTAGCCGAGGCGATATCCCAAGCCATTGAAAATCAAAATGTTCTGATCGTTGGGAGTTCCGATCTTTCACATTTCTATCCCTATGAGAAGGCTGTGAAAATGGATGCTGTGGTTCTTGCCCATATAGAGAGGATGGATGCCCAGGGTCTCTTAAAAGATATGGGAAACAACATCTGTGAGGCCTGCGGAGGAGGACCGGCTGCTGTAATTATGATGGTGGCAAAGAAAACTGGTGCGGACAGGGCAAAGGTACTGAAATATGCTAATTCAGGAGATGTAACGGGAGATAGGACAAGCGTCGTCGGATATACATCCGCTGTTCTTTATGTAAGTGAAATCTCGACGGTTAAGGATCAGAGGCACACCGGGGTGAGAATTGAGAGAGGACTGTCTGAGGTGGAAAAAGAGATCCTTCTCGATATTGCAAAAAAAACCATTGAATGCAGGCTGACCGGTAGAGATGTTCCTGAATTTCAGGTTGAATCAGCACGTCTCCAGGAGAAAAAAGGGGTATTTGTTACCCTTAAGAAACAAGGGCAATTGAGAGGCTGCATCGGTTATATCGAAGCGGTAAAGCCCTTATACAAAACCATTGAAGAGATGGCAATAGCTGCTGCTTTCAATGATCCGAGATTTCCTCCTTTAAAACGCGAGGAGTTCGAGCATTTGACAATCGAGATCTCTGCCCTTACCCCGCTGACAGAGATCAAAGATATCAATGAGATTAAGGTTGGTGTCCACGGTATTCACATTGTGAAAGGCTTTTACTCAGGGCTACTTCTTCCCCAGGTGGCTGTCGAGCATAAATGGGACAGGCTGACCTTTCTCGAGGAAACATGTCATAAGGCGGGGCTTCCCTCCCAGACCTGGAAAGATAAAGATACGAAAATTTATATCTTCTCCGCAGACATTTTTGGTAACAAGGAATAAATTCCTGGCGTAGGGTCCAATTTTACTCAGCCACAAACTGATTGATACGAATAGTGTTTACTTTTGGATAAAAAAGTTGACAAATTTCCTTGACAAATTATTTTAGGAAAACTAAAATAAAAAGTTCACATTTTCTAGGAGAGTATTATGAGAAAATAGCTGGCGTAGCTCAACGGTAGAGCAGCTGATTTGTAATCAGCAGGTTGCGGGTTCGATTCCCATCGCCAGCTCTGGTTAAGTGTTTCAAATGCGGGAGGGGTTCCCGAGCGGCCAAAGGGAGCAGACTGTAAATCTGCCGGCGCAGCCTTCGGAGGTTCGAATCCTCCCCCCTCCATCATTGAGACCTTTGAAAAATACCTGTTATCTGCTTGGGCGGGAGTAGCTCAGTGGCTAGAGCATCAGCCTTCCAAGCTGAGGGTCGCGGGTTCGAATCCCGTTTCCCGCTCCATTAACTAATGGTAAAGTAATGTGGTAAAATGGATGTTGAACAGAGAAGATGTTTTTATTTTAACCTGCCCACGTAGCTCAGTCGGTAGAGCACATCCTTGGTAAGGATGAGGTCACCAGTT
>JASEGZ010000043.1 GCA_030018935.1 Syntrophales bacterium | reverse complement strand
GGAAACTCCTTCTTCAGTTGTTTTGTTACCAATCTTTTGATATCTTTTGCCTGCACCTTTTTAATATTCATTACGTTACCAAATTTACCATTCACCCATGCGAAAAACTATTTCTAATGTTATCAATCAGTTATGGATGCAATGGCCAGTTTTAGGATTAAGATGTTTCCGTCAAAAGTGAGTACAACCTGATCAGTTCGGCGGTGCTCCATGCCTGGGAAATGCACCCATTTGGCCGGTGAGGGGGGTCTCCGTCAAAGATTTCTGGGATGCAGCCTATACCGGCCTCTGCCAGATGTTGACTCAGAAATAACCGGAGATAGTTGAGGAGAAACGCCTTTGCCGCGGCTTTATCTCCGGCAACCTTAAGATAGGCATCACCAAAATGTGCCAGGAGCCACGGCCATACGGTTCCCTGATGATAGGCCATATCCCTGGAAAGGGTATCACCACCATATCTCCCCATATATTGTCCGTCTTCAGGTGAGAGTGTCCTCAGTCCGCAAGGTGTGAGGAGGTGATCTTTGACCTTATTGACTACCTGGACCTGGTGGGAGGGGGTAAGCGGCGAATAGGGGAGGGAGACGGCTAAGATCTGATTCGGTCGTACCGCGCGGTCCAGAGAACCGTTAGAGAATACATCTCCCAGATACCCTTCACTTTCTATCCAGAAAGTATCATGGAATGACTGTTGGATCTTAGGAATGAGATCAGAGAAAGGAAATTCGTCTTCCCCAAACCTCTCTGCAAGTTCACCGGCAAAACAAGTGGCATTGTACCAGAGGGCATTGATTTCCACCGGATACCCGCCTCTCACGACGACAGGTTTCCCTCCCACCACCGTATCCATCCAGGTAAGACAACATGTATCACCGCCTCCGGCATGGAGCAGGCCGTTATCACTCATATAGATGTTAAATACAGTGCCAGCCATGAAATGCCTGAGAATTCTTTTCATCACCGGCCACATCCCGCTCCTGATCGTCTCGATATCATCGGTGTACTTGAGCATCTGTTGAACAGCCCAGAAGTACCAGAGAGAGGCATCCACAGAGTTATAGGCATTTTCCTTCTCATCTGCGGACAGATAATTGGGCAGGAGGCCGTCCCTCTCAAACTCTCCAAGGGAGGTCAGGATAGCGATACCTTCCTCTGTCCGGCCGCAACAGAATGTTAGCCCTGGCAGGGAAATGAGTGTATCCCGCCCCCACTCACCGAACCAGTGATATCCGGCAATGATTGCTGGACGCATCGTCGGTGTCTTAATCATAAACTGCTGACCGGCAATAATAAGGTCCCTGAGATAAGGCCTATCCTCCTGTCCAAAACGGTTTACGATCATTTCATTGATGGAGGTCTCGCGAGCCCGTCTTGTCTCTTCAGCCGTCCATATCCTTTTCAGCTGTCTCTGGGGGATATTTAGAGAGGCGGAGACAATGACGACACTCCCTCTTTTTATGGGTATCTCAAGAACGCCCGGTTGGAACAGATCCTCAAGCCAGTCATAACCACGTTCCCTTTCAAACGAGTATACAAAGTTGTTGTACCACACAGGAGAAGGAAAAAATTGCGACTTGACGCTGGTTTGCACGTATAGAGGCGGCATGCCATCATACAGTTGGATCTTGAATCCATTTTTTACGCCGTACGTCTTGACATGAAGAAACAGGTTTTGCCTGGAGAGCGTATGGTATCCCCGGTAAGCAAGAAATGGTTTCAGGCGAAGAACCCCTCCGGGACAATTTCCGCAATCATACCTGATAAGAACACGATCTTCACCATAAACCAGCATGATAGACTTATGAATACATATCTCACTTAGTTGGTAGGTAAACTCAGGGTAGGATGCTAATCTAAATTCCTTGATAATGTCCCCGTTCTGGGGAAAGAATGCACCGGGATACTGATGACACGAGAGGAAGAATTCGTTACCCTTAATGCGAAGGGAATCCTCAAACTTCGAAAGAAGGACATGCCTGCCCGGGGGATCTTTGAGATTTGCCACCAGGAGGCCGTGGTACCTCCTGGTATGACAGTTCAGGATGGTACTGGATGCGTATCCCCCCCGGCCATTAGTTTCAAGCCACTCTAAATCCAGGGCTTCTTTTTGAGGTAAATCGAAGACTTTTTCAATTTTGGCACGCAACACAGACACTCTCTCTGTCTTCATCGCTCACCCCCTCCTTTGGCAATTTTTAGTCACGGCATATTGACGACCTCAACCCCTGGCGGCGGTTTAAAGGTGAACAGCTTATCGGAGAGTTTATTGTTTACCTTGATGTCCCTGAATCGGATACACGTAGCATTCCCATAGATGTCCGTAAAGCTGCACCGGAGAAGCTGGAAATTGTCTCTGTCAATTGTCAGGGAAAGCCTCTGTATCCCGTAAGCGGAATTTCTGGGAACCAGGGTAAGGAGGTAGTTCCCGTCTCTGTCGCAAGGGTCAGGCTGGGAAAAGTTTATCTGAAAGTCATCCTGGAGTTTGCCAAGGCCGGAGAAGAACTTGATCGTCGGGCTTGATTTGAAGATACTTTCCACATCCTGGACGTACACAGCATGGTCTGCCGGAATATACAAATATGCCTTTTCTCGGTTGAGTACGAGTCTTTTTGCTTTTGGTTTTACGTAATCCCAGGACATGCTTATCGGTTTTTTGAAATAAAAGAACCCCTCTTCCCGCTCCGTTTTATCCATAGATTTGATAGTTACTTCCTGAACAAACTTCGCCTTTAAGTCTTCCGTTTTTTCATAGCTTTCCTGCGTCTTAGCAATCAATTCTGAAAGAAGCAGTGATTTTGCCAGTGCCGGCAGGACGGGAAAAAGGCCCAACCACAAAATCACAGAGATACCAATAACAAAAATCTTTTGTTTCCATTTTTCAACATTTTTCATGGCCAGTAAGGAATGGCATATTTTTTTCATGAATGTTTATATCTTCACAGGATAAGATCCCCAACCAATGGAACTTAAACAATTGTTATATATCTTATCGTAATTATTGAGTTTATTTTTTGCCTAAACCTTATGCAATTTGGTATAAAATTGGGACAATTGAATACTTATCATAGTTATCAACATACCTATCAACAATCCTTTCCACATCTCTGTGGATTTCAATGCCAAGTACCTGTATCAAGATGAGTGTGAAGTTTGGAGTGAGCTAAAATGCCTAAAGTTACAGGAAAATTAAAAGCTTTAGTCACTTCACACTTTAGTTCACTTTAGTCACTTCTCCGCTTTATCCGGTTGGAGCTTCAGTCTGATATTTTGACCCTCCAGTTAAAGGGATCCTCCTTTTCCCCATATTGAATCTCCAGTATCTCGTTGTACAATCTTTCGGTCAGGGGGCCTGTCTTCCCCTGGCCGATGATGTGTACCTTCCCCTGATAACAGATCTGGCCGATGGGAGAAACGATCGCCGCCGTCCCGGAGGCAAAGACTTCCTTCAACTTTCCCCCGGCGGATGCAGACAGGATTTCATCCATCGTCAACGGTCTTTCCAGAACAGGGATCCCCCAGCTTCGGGCAATCTGGATGACCGAATCACGGGTCACACCAGGAAGGATCGTCCCCGTAAGAGGGGGAGTGATCAATTCATCGCCAATGACGAAAAAAATGTTGCTGGTTCCCACCTCCTCGACATACTTCCTTTCGATGGCATCGAGCCACAGCACCTGCGTATATCCCATTTCTGCGGCTAATCTGCTCGCATAGAGGCTGGCGGCATAATTGCCCGCTGCCTTACAGTACCCTGTCCCCCCTGGTGCGGACCGGACATACTCCTCACTCACGTATATCTTTGTGGGGTTGAAACCTTCTGAATAGTATGCACCCACAGGCCCCACAACGATAAAAAACAGATATTCATCAGAGGGGTGTACACCGAGGGATCTCTCCGTGGCAATCATCGTGGGACGGATATAGAGGGATGTCCCCCTGCCGTGAGGTATCCAGTCCCGTTCCATGAGTACCAGTTTTTTCATGGCCTCCATAAACAGGTCGCTATCGAGGGTAGGCATGCAGAGCCTTTTTGCGGAGGCATTCATCCGTTTAATGTTTTCAGAGGGCCTGAAGAGCAAGATAGAGCCGTCCCTTCCCCGATAAGCCTTCAGCCCCTCAAAGATTTCCTGTCCATAATGGAAACACATGGCTGTGGGTTCAAGGGATAACGGACGGTAAGGCTCTATCATGGCATCATACCACCCTCCGTCATGGTGATACTTCATCGTAAAAAAATGGTCGGTAAATATTCTTCCAAACCCCAGCTTGGACTCATCGGTTGGTTTTGCCTTCCCTTTCCCCGGTGGAACCTGAACAATCTTGATTTCCATGGATACATCCCCCTAGTCATTAAAGCATTTTTCTTTTTACTACTAAATCATCCTCCTATCAAGGTTTCTGTACTGGATGGCCTCGGCGACGTGACAGGAGCGGACATCTCTTTCCCCTTCGATATCCGCAATGGTTCGGGCAACTTTCAATATCCTCGTGTAGGCACGGGCGCTAAATCCGAGCCTATCAATGGCCATCTCAATCAGCCTCCGGGAATCTTCATCAATGACGCAATATTCCTTGATCTGTTTGTCAGACATCCGTGCATTTAACAGGGTATCCTGACCGTCGAATCTCTTCACCTGTACCGCTCTTGCCCTGACAATCCTTTCTTTGATGATGTCGGATGACTCCCCCACATTTCTCCCCACAAGGTCCCTGTATCTAATAGATGGCACCTCAATGTGGATATCTATTCTGTCTAAGAGAGGTCCTGAGATCCTTGCCTGATACTGGTGAATCTGTTGAGGAGAACACCGGCAGTCCCTGTGGGGATCACCATAGTAACCACAGGGACAGGGGTTCATTGCTGCCACCAGCATAAACCTCGCCGGATAAGTGGCTGCCATAGAAGACCTCGCAATCGTAACATAGCCGTTCTCTAAGGGTTGCCTCAGTGCCTCGAGGACATTTTTCTTGAATTCCGGCAACTCATCGAGAAACAAGACACCGTGATGGGCGAGGCTGATCTCCCCGGGTTTGGGGATGTGCCCTCCCCCTACAAGCCCGGCATCCGAGATCGTATGGTGCGGAGCCCGAAAGGGCCTCGTCCCCAACAGGGCTTCTCTCTTATTCAGCAGGCCGGCAATGGAAAATATCTTTGTGGTTTCAATGGCTTCCTCAAAGGAGAGTTCAGGAAGTATGGTAGAGAGTCGCTGGGCCAGCATGGTCTTCCCGGAGCCGGGAGGCCCGACCATGATGATATTATGACCTCCCGCCGCCGCAACCTCCAGTGCCCTTTTTGCCTGATCCTGTCCACGTGTCTCATCGAAGTCAAAGGGATAACGAAGACTCCTCTTGAAGATATCTGCTCTATCCACCTTCAGGGGTTCTATCTCTTTCGTCCCATTGAAAAATTCGACGACATCGGGTAACGTATTGACGGGAATAACAGCAATAGCCTCCACCATGGCGGCCTCGAGGGCGTTTTCTGCCGGCACGATAATGCCCCTTATCCCCATTTCCTTCGCCTGAAAAGCCGCGGAAATGACGCCATGGACACCCTTAATCCTGCCATCGAGGGACAACTCTCCCATTAAGATATACTCCGGCAGGACATCAGGTTTGATAATTCCTTCTACCGTCAGGATACCCACAGCAATGGGCAGGTCAAAACCGGTGCCCTCCTTTTTGATATCCGCCGGGGCAAGATTTACGGTAACGTGATTTCTGGGAAAGCGATAGCCGGAATTTTTTATTGCTGCCTTGATCCGGTCCTTACTCTCCCTGACCGCCACATCGGGCAGCCCCACCGTTGAAAATCGAGGGAGACCGGCAGATATATCCACCTCCACATCAACAGGATAAGAATCTATACCCACAACGGTGCTGCTGATAACTTTTACCATCAACTGACACTTCCCTGTATGGTTAACTGATTGAGAGACGAATCTGTGGGGCAGATGCCCTACCTGCCCCCTCTTCATCTCCTAGCTTAAAATGCTACAGCTTTCTCACATTTCAGTTTCACCACATGGTTCACTTTACCCTTAGATGCATACTCCTGGCTAAAACTGTCAAAAATTGCCCCTTCAGTCAGTATCTCAGCCTGTCCCCAGATACGCCAGCCTTTCCGTGAGAGAGGATCAAGACCAATAACCGCTACCCTGGGATTTTCCTTGAGATTAGTGATGGTACGTGGTGATCTCAAATCGGCAAACACCACATGCTCATCATCAAGGACACGAAACGAACCCTTCGGTGAAACATTGGGCAATCCGTCCTTATCGGCTGTGGCTACGAGAGCCGGTTTGATTTCTGCAATAGCTTTTTTTACATCCTCCGGTATTTTTGCCATCTCTGTGCACCTCCTCTTTCTGAATAGTGATGAAAATATCTAACTACTCGGGCATTGGGGACAGATTTGAAATCTGTCCCCACGTCTTGCCTATTTGCTGCTTAACTTTCTGATTGAACTGCTAAGCGCTGTGACTCTCAAGCCTACCTGAATAGTTACTGACAGAAGAAAGATTTATTTCAGTTTCCTGGTTGACTAGGGATTTCTTTATATCTACGGCATAGCGGGAAATGAGAGGAATTAGGTTATCTTTTCCGCTGTTCTCCTCGATCATCCGGACAAAGGCGCTCCCAATGACGATGCCATCGGCATAGGGAGCGATCTCCGCGGACTGCTGGGGCGTGGAGATACCGAAGCCGACGACGACAGGCAGTGGAGTTATTCCTCTTATCCTCTCCATGTTCCTTTTAATGTCATCAAGCAGGGGTTTTTTTGTTCCCGTCACCCCTGTAATTGAGATGTAGTAGAGAAATCCCGTGGCATGCTTTGAGATCTTCCCGATCCGTTCCTCACCACTTGTCGGGGCGATGAGGGAAATGAAGTCAATCCCCACTGGGTCGGTGTATTGCCTCAATTCGGCGGCTTCTTCGGGAGGGAGGTCAACAACTAAGATACCATCCACACCTGATGCCTTTGCCCTTTTTGCAAATCTCTCGTTCCCATAAATAAAAATAGGGTTGTAATAACCAAAGAGAACAATGGGGATCTCGGAGATTTTTCTCACTCTTTCAATCATGTCAAGGATACCGTGGAGGGTTACCCCCCCCCTCAGGGCCCTCTGGCTGGCAGCGGCAATGATGGGGCCATCGGCTGTGGGATCTGAAAAAGGAACGCCGATTTCAAGGACATCCACACCGGCCTTATCCAGGGCAAGGATCAACTCCTCGGTTTTCGGGAGACTTGGATCCCCTGCCGTCAGATAAACGACTAAGGCCTTCTCCCCCCTCTTGCTCAATTCATTGAACCTGGTCTCAATCCGTCCCATGATCAGCGCACCTCGGTTTTCTCGGCGATAATAGCCCTTTGTGCCTTTGTGCCTTTGTGCCTCTCAAGCCTTTGCCCCTCAATCATCAACGTACCTCGATCTTCTCAGCAATAATAGCCGCATCTTTGTCTCCCCTGCCGGAGAGGTTGATGACGATAATCTTATCCCTTCCCAGGGTCGGGGCCATCTTCATGGCGTAGGCCACGGCGTGGGCGCTTTCCATGGCGGGGATGATCCCCTCATATTCGGAAAGGCACAAAAAGGCATCAACGGCTTCCTTGTCATCTATTGTTACATACGTAGCTCTCCCCGTGGCGCGAAAGTAACTGTGTTCCGGTCCAACGCCAGGGTAATCGAGTCCAGCGGCGATGGAATAGGCATCGCGCACCTGGCCGTCCCCATCCTGAAGGAGGTAGGTCTTATTCCCGTGGAGAACACCGATACTCCCTGCCGAAATGCTGGCCGCATGCATTCCCGTGGAAATCCCCTTTCCCGCAGCCTCTACCCCGATCATGGCAACCCCTGAAATGTCCTTGAAGGGATAAAAAAGCCCCAGGGCGTTGCTCCCCCCACCCACACAGGCAATCAGGATATCGGGAAGTCTCCCCTCCTTTTTTAAAATCTGCCTCTTCGTCTCTTTACCGATGATACTCTGAAAATCCCGGACCATCATCGGATAGGGATGGGGACCTGCCGTCGAACCGATGACGTAAAAGGTATCTCTGACCCGTGACACCCAGTGGCGCATCGCCTCGTTCATGGCATCCTTGAGGGTCGCTGTCCCGGAGGCGACCGGCACAACCTCGGCCCCGAGGATCTTCATCCGAAAGACGTTAGGGGCCTGTCTCCGTATATCTTCCTCACCCATAAATACGGCGCATTCCATCCCGAAAAGCGCGGCGACCGTGGCTGTAGCCACACCGTGCTGGCCGGCGCCCGTTTCGGCGATCACCCTCCCTTTTCCCATCCGTCTGGCAAGCAGCGCCTGACCGAGGGTGTTGTTGATCTTGTGCGAACCTGTGTGGCTCAAATCTTCCCGTTTCAGATAGATTTTCGCCCCCCCCACTTTCTCGGTGAGACGCTTCGCATAATAGAGAGGCGTTTCTCTCCCCGCATATTCATGGAGATAAGAGGCAAGCTCTTCCCTGAATGCCTTATCCTTTCGTGCCTTGAGATAGACGTCTTCCAGTTCAAGGAGGGCAGGCATCAGTGTCTCGGCGGCGTAGCGGCCCCCAAAGGTTCCAAAATGTCCGTATCTGTCCGGTAAAGCTACCTGCATGTTTTTACCTTTCCTGCGTCATTCCTGACTTTTTACGAGAGCATCATACATTGTTACTCAATTTAATCAGCGCCTGGAGTTTTTCGAAGGCGGCGCCACTGTCAATACAATCCTCCGCAATCGTAATTCCCTCCTTGATGGAGGCGGCCTTTTCCCCTGCCATGATGGCCAGAGCGGCATTGAGGAGAACGATCTTCCGGCGGGCGCCATCCTTCCCGGTAAGGATCTCCTCTGTTATTCTGGCATTGGTCGAGGCGTCTCCCCCCTGAAGCTCCTCACCGCTATATGTCTCTCCAAATATCTCGACCGGGGCGATATTATAGGCGGTAATCAGACTGTCCTTCAATTCCGAGACACGGGTCTCACCCGTCACGGTGGCCTCATCGAGGCCGTCAGAGCCGTGGACTACAAAGGCCCTCTTCGTTCCCAGATTTCTCAGAACTCCGGCAAACATCTCGGTTAGCTTGCCATCATAGACGCCGATGAGCTGTGACGTAGCGCCGGCGGGATTGGTCAGGGGGCCTAACATGTTAAATATTGTCCTGATACCGATCTCTCTTCGCGGACCGATGGCATATTTCATGGCCCCGTGGAGCTGGGAGGCAAAGAGAAAACCGATCCCGACCTGCTGGATACATTCTTCCACGATTTCCGGTCCCGCGTTGATGTTAACTCCAAGAGACTCCAGGACATCGGCGCTTCCGCACCCGCTGCTGACCGCCCGGTTGCCATGTTTTGCCACAGTGAGGCCCGCCGCCGCAACCACAAAGGCTGCTGTCGTCGAGACATTAAAGGTATTCTTTCCGTCCCCTCCCGTTCCACAGGTGTCCACGATAACCGACGAGCTGGCATTGATCCTTGTCGCCTTCTGCCTCATGATCCTTACCGCACCGGTAACCTCTTCAATCGTCTCCCCTTTGATCCTGAGGGCAGTGATAAAGGATGCAATCTGGGCAGGGGTGGCCTTTCCCTCCATGATTTCACCCATTACCTCCATCATCTCAGGTTCTCTCATGTTTTCATTGTTTACAACCTTTTCAATAGCTTCCCTGATCATTAGTATCTGCCCCTTGTCTCAATACTTTCACGCCGGGCGAAATGGCGTACAATATCTGCAATTCAGACACTGGACTTCAGACTTTAGACGCCAGACTTTTCTATATAGGAAATTAACCCTCTGGCTGAGCCCTCTACTATATTTGCTGGCACTGATACAGCAGCTCTTCCCATCTGAGATGTCAAACCCCAAATCTCACTCTTTGGAAATTCTTTCGTAGCCTTATATACCAAGAGTGCCAATTCATCTGCTAACTGCCATGCCATCGCAGCGAAGCGCCCGCCAGGGCAACTGTTTGAAGGCGAAGCCTGAGTTTTGCCCTGGCAGCAAAACTAAATGATGCATAATCGTCAAAAGATTTTGAGCCCTTGTAAAGTCAATTTTCAAAGGTCTCTTAAGGAGGTGCCTTATTTATAATATTACAACGGAATTGATTCAGGGTCAAGGAAAAGTGAAACTCCCCATATTTCATGGCCACCTTCTCACTGATACGTAAGCAGCCCATAACCCATACTTGCTCTACCTAAAAGCAAGCTCCCGAGGTCTTCCTGCCGCCATACTTCACATGATCTTGACGGTTTTGTCATCAAATGGTAACAATTCTTCCGTATCCTCCGCACAAAAAACAGAAGGAGGCAAGAAAAATGGTAAAGGGTGCAAAGTTATTGATGTTAAATCTTGTGTGTATCCTGTTGTGGAGCGGGAACCTGACCTCTGCCGGTCAGACCATTGTCATCAAAGGATCAACAACGGTTCTGCCGGTAACTCAGGCAGCGGCTGAGGCCTATATGAAGCTCCATCCCGGCATGAATATCTCCCTCTCCGGTGGTGGCTCCGGTGAAGGTATCAAGGCCCTGATTGACCGGTCAACGGATATTGCAACCTCCTCAAGGGATATCAAGGAAGAGGAAGTCAAACTGGCAAGATCAAGAGGGGTTAATCCTGTTGCTCACCGGGTTGCCATTGATGCGATTGTTCCCGTTGTCCATCCGACAAATCCGGTAAAGAACCTTACCGCCGAGCAATTGAGTCTCGTCTATCAGGGAAAGATTACGAACTGGCGAGAAGTGGGTGGAAAGGATCTGAAAATTATGGTAATTTCCAGGGACTCGAGTTCAGGCACCTATGAAACCTGGGGGGAAAAGGTTCTCCACGGCGCCAGGGTGACACCGAGGGCCCAGTTACAGGCATCCAGTGGCGCCATTGTTCAGGCGGTTTCAAAAAACAGGTATGCCATGGGCTATATAGGAATCGGTTATCTAAACAAAAGGGTTAAGGCCCTTACGGTAAACGGGATTCAGGCGTCTGCAGAAACGGCCCTCTCCGGGGCGTATCCGATCGTCAGGCCACTCTTTATGTTCACCAATGGCCGGCCTTCCGGTGAAGCTGGTAGTTTTATTAAATTCCTTTTGGGCGAAGAGGGGCAGAAGATCGTGCAAAGGGAAGGTTTTGTACCTATAAAGAAGCGGTAAATGCCAATGACCAGACAACGAAGGGAAGAAAAGATCAGGCTTACCTTTTTCATCTTTGCCCTGGCCTCCATGTTGGCCCTGGGACTTATCGTTGCCTTCCTTTTCCGTGAAGGTCTCCCCATCTTCAAAGAGGTTTCCGTTGCCGACTTTCTCTTCGGCACCGAATGGTATCCCACCTACGACCCGCCTGAATACGGGATATGGCCCCTGTTAGTTGGTTCTCTTGCGGTTACGTTCTTTGCCTCCCTGATAGCTATCCCTCTCGGTATCCTCTCTGCCGTTTATGTCTCTGAAATTGCTTCTGACGCCATTGCCGAGATCCTGAAACCGGTTATCGAACTGCTGGCGGGACTCCCTTCCGTTGTTTTAGGTTTCTTCGGGATGGTCGTTGTGGCCCCCTGGCTCCAGGAGACCTTTGATCTGCCGACAGGTTTGAATATCATAAGCGCCTCCCTGATGCTCGCCGTGATGGCTATTCCCACTATCTCAAGCATTTCAGAGGATGCCCTTTATGCTGTGCCACGGGAGTTTAAAGAGGCTTCTTATGCCCTGGGGGCGACGAAGTTTGAAACCATCGTGAATGTCACGATACCGGCAGCCCTGTCGGGCATTTCCACGGCGGTGATTCTCGGAATGGCGAGGGCCATCGGTGAAACAATGGTTGTCCTGATGGTAGCCGGTGGAGCGGCCGCCGTTCCCGAGAGCATCTTCGATTCCGTAAGGCCAATGCCGGCAAGTATTGCCGCAGAGATGGGAGAGGCGCCTTTCGGGAGTGGACACTACCATGCCCTTTTCGCCATTGGTATCGTCCTGTTCTTCATGACGATGATCTTTAATCTGATTGCCGATTACCTTTCCCATAAGTTCAGGGAGGTGGGTTCCGCTACACTGTAGTCGTATGTCGTATGTCGTAAGTCATAAGTCATAAGTCGTATAGGTATGTTTCCAGTGCGAATTAAGATTTTTTCGACAGGAACACAGATGCGCTGGCGATATTTCAAGCAGACCCTTTTCTTCGCCGTTGTTCGCCTGTCTGTACTGATTATTATCCTCTCCCTCGGGGGTATACTTTTTCATATATTTGTAAATGGCATCGGGGTCATCAACTGGGACTTTCTCACTCTTCCTCCCAGGGAATCCATGACGAAAGGCGGGATTATGCCCGCAATCCTGGGTACCCTCTATCTGACGTTGGGGGCGATTACGGTTGCCATCCCTCTCGGAATTGCCTCGGCTATCTATCTGTCAGAATATGCGAAACAGGGTCTGATGGTAAGGGTCGTTCGTATCGGTGTGAATTGTCTGGCCGGGGTCCCCTCCGTTGTCTTCGGGCTCTTTGGCCTCGGTTTTTTTGTCGTCTTTCTCCGGTTCGGATCCTGTATCCTCTCCGGGGCATTAACACTCGGTATTTTGATTCTCCCGACCATTATCGGGGCGGCGGAGGAAGCCCTGAAGGCCGTGCCACAAACATTCAGAGAGGCATCCTATGCCCTCGGTGTGTCCAGATGGGATACAATTTCGCGGATCGTTCTGCCCAATGCCATACCAGGCATACTTACAGGTTCCATCCTCGGGATCGGCCGGGCAGCAGGGGAAACGGCGCCGATCATGTTTACCGCCGCGGCGTTTTTTACGGCCAGACTTCCCAGCTCGATTTTTGACGAGGTGATGGCGCTTCCCTACCACATCTATGTCCTGGCCACGGCGGGGACCCATATTGAGGAAACGATACCCATTCAATACGGAACGGCGCTGGTCCTTGTGGCCCTCGTTCTTTCCATAGATCTGGTGGCCATTGTTATCAGGAGTTATATGAGAAAGAGGAAAAGGTGGTAATTGTGCAGTATAACAGTATTATTAAATTGAGAAATGTCAATTTTTACTACGGTCAATGCAGGGCATTGACAGATATTACCATGGATTTTGAAAAGAACATGATCACCGCCCTGATTGGCCCATCGGGTTGCGGCAAATCGTCGTTGTTGCGATTGCTTAACCGGATGAATGATCTGATCGCCGGAACCAGGGTAGAGGGGGAGGTCCTCTTTGAGGGCAGGGACATCTATGCCCCCAATGTTGATCCTGTTGAGGTTCGCAGAAGAATCGGCATGGTATTCCAGAAACCGAATCCGTTTCCGAAGACGATATTCAACAATATTGCCTATGCGCCGAGACTTTCGGGGGTGAAGAAGAGAAATGATTTGGAGTCCCTCGTTGAGCAGAGTCTCAAGCAGGCGGTCCTCTGGGATGAGGTGAAGGATATCCTGAATAAATCGGCCATGACGCTTTCCGGAGGGCAGCAACAGCGCCTCTGTATCGCCAGAGCGCTGGCCATGGCCCCTGATGTCCTCTTAATGGATGAACCCACATCGGCGCTTGATCCCATCTCCACGGCAAAGATTGAGGAATTGGTCGAAGAATTGAAGAAAAAATACACGATCATCATTGTGACGCATAACATGCAGCAGGCAGCCCGTGTCTCAGATAGGGCAGGTTTTTTCTATCTGGGGGGATTAATAGAATATAACTTTACAGAAAAGATATTTACCAAACCGGACGTGAAGCAGACGGAGGACTACATCACAGGCAGATTCGGTTGATGGATGGCAGGGGAGTAAGGGCGACCGGCCGCTCGCCCCTACTCATGATTCAGAGAGTAAGGAGGGGGCATCATGGAAGAAAAAAAACACACCAGCGCCCATTACGAAAGGGAACTCCAGGAGATCAAGGAAAGTCTTCTGTATCTGGGGGCCATGATAGAAAAGGCGATCGAGAGGGCGATTAATGCCCTTCTGGAGAGAGATTCGGACCTGGCCCGCAGGGTAATTGAAGAGGATGATCAGATTGATCGGCTTGATGTGGAAACCGAAGAGAGGTGTATCCGCGTCCTGGCCTTAAGGCAACCTGCCGCGAGGGACTTGAGGTTCATCGCCACGGCGATCAAGATCAATGGACATCTGGAAAGAATTGGAGATATGGCGGTTAATATCGCAGAAAGGGCGATTGTCTTAAATGAAGAGCCTCAACTGAAACCCTATATTGACCTTCCCCGGATGGCCGCAATTGCCCGGGGCATGGTCAGGGAAAGCCTTGACGCCCTGGTTAAGGAAGATGTCGCTCTGGCAAACAAGGTCAGGGGGGACGATGAATCCATAGATGCACTCAACGAACAGATCTTCCGGGAACTCCTTACCTTTATGCTGGAGGATCCCCGGAAAATTCATGCTTCACTTCTTATTATGCAGATAGCCAAGAATCTCGAGAGGATTTCGGATCATGCGGAAAGCATTGCCGACCGGGTGATATATATGGTAACGGGAAAAAATGTGAGACATGAATCCCCTTTTAAGGCGAGGAATAAATAGGTTGAAGATGCGTCTCTTCTATAAAATTCTGGGCAGCTATCTCGTTGTGGTGATCCTCGCTATTGCCGTTATGGGTCTCCTCATCGCCCGGGAGATAAAAGGCGAACTAATCGGCAGGATCGAGGAAGATTTGATGGCTCAGGCAGAGACGATGACCCTCCTTTCCAGGGGAGAAATCGAGAGAAATGCCTTCGCCCTGGCCAGGATTGCACGGGCAAGGGTTACACTGATAGATGCCTCGGGCAGGGTCATTGTAGACTCGGAGAGAAACGCAGCAGACATGGATAATCACTTAAACCGTTTGGAAATACAGGAATCAAGGGTCAAAGGCCGGGGTAAGGCAATACGCCACAGTCGCACCTTCGGTAGGGAAATGCTCTACGTTGCCCTTCCCCTGAGAGAAGGTCCAGCATTAAGGGGCTACATCCGCCTGGGCTGTCCCATCTTTGAGGTGAAAAAATCGGCAGCTCACTTGTACCGCTCTGTTTATAAGACCATCCTTATCATGGCCCTGCTTTCCCTATTTGCCGCTCTGATATTTTCCAGAAAAATTACCTCACCTATCCGGAAGGTGGATGTATTTACCCAAAAGGTACGCAACGGTGAAACCGCCGGTACCCTTTTGATCGAGTCAAAGGATGAGATCGGACAACTGGCGAAAAACATCAATTACCTGGTTCAGGAGCAACAGGAAAAGATAAGATCCGCTGATGAAGAGAAGAGAAAACTGGCGTCGGCCTTCACCGCCATGATAGAAGGGGTACTGATCCTTGACAGTGACAACCGCATAGAGGCACTGAACAACGGCCTCATGAACATCCTCGGCCGCCGGGACACTGATCTTATCAATAAAACACCCCTCGAAGTGTTCCGGAATATGGAGTTGCAAAACGCCCTCGAGCGTTTTAGGGAGACAGGTGAACCGGTTTTACAGGAAATTACCTTAGGAGAAACATCCCCGATTATCTTAGATGTTAACATCTCCCCCATCCAGGGGCTTTCCGGGGGAGAGGAAAAAACGATGATGGTCTTTCACGAGGTAACGCGCCTTAAAAAGTTAGAGAGGATACGGGAAGATTTTGTTGCCAATGTGACCCACGAGATTAAAACACCACTTACGGCTATCATTGGATTCATCGAGACCCTTGAGGAAGGCGCCATTGAAGATAGGGCCACGACAGAAAAATTTTTACGGATCATCTCTGAACACGCCCAACGTCTCAACCGTCTGGTAGATGACCTTCTTACCCTTTCCAGTATCGAACTGGGAGAGATACAATTACACCCCGAAGGTGTTTCCGTGGCCGACGTGGTGAAAAATATCCTCCCCGTGGTCCAGGCAAAGGCGGGAGAGAAGAAAATCACCATCCATGATGACATCCCCGCCGGACTTCCCCTGATCATGGCCGACAGAGACAGGGTGGCACAGGTCATTTTGAATATCGTGGATAATGCCGTCAAATTCACACCGGAGGGGGGAAGGATATCAATTACCGCAGTTGAGGAGGGAAGGGGTTCTGTTGTCGTAAGAATAGCCGATACCGGTGTCGGTATACCGGGGAGTGAAATCCCCCGACTGGGAGAACGCTTCTACCGGGTGGATAAAACACGGTCACGGGAACTGGGCGGTGTAGGCCTGGGCTTGTCCATTGTCAAGCATCTGATGAAGGCACATCAGGGGAGAGTAGAGATTGAAAGCTCTCCCGGCAAGGGTACAACCGTTTCCCTCTATTTCCCAATTTCTAGGTGAAGCGGATGCTTACGTCTTTTATCCAAAAGCTGATGGCTGACCGCTGATAGCTGAATGCTTACAATATTAGGAATGGAAGATGAGAATTAGCAAATTGCGGAATATCGGGATTGTAGCGCACATTGACGCCGGTAAAACAACGGTAACGGAGAGGATTTTGTTCTATACCGGCACGACGCGGACAATGGGAGAGGTCCATGACGGCGAGGCCACGATGGACTTCATGAAGCAAGAACAGGAACGCGGCATCACCATCGCCTCGGCTGCCATCACGTGCCATTGGGATGAGCACCAGGTCAATATTATTGACACTCCCGGCCATGTGGACTTCACCATGGAGGTAGAACGCTCGATGAGAGTACTGGACGGAATTGTTGCCGTCTTCTGCGCCGTCGGTGGCGTGGAGGCTCAAAGTGAGACCGTCTGGGGGCAGGCGGATCGTTACCGGGTGCCGCGGATATGTTTTGTCAACAAGATGGACCGTCCCGGTGCAGATTTTTTCGATGTTCTCAAGCAGTTGGACGACCGCCTGGATGCCAGGGCCGTCCCCTATCAGATCCCGATCGGCACGGAAGAAAATTTCTCTGGCGTCATAGATCTGGTGCGCATGAAGTCCTATACCTTTACGGATGGTAAGTTGCAGGAAGGTGAAATCCCGGCCGCGTACCGGGCTGATGCCCAGCGCTGGCATCGGCAACTTTTAGAAAAACTCGCCGAATTTAATGATGAGTTGGCAGAGTTATACCTCGAGGATAAAGCTATTCCGGAAGCGATGATCCGGGCGGTGACGCGCTATTGTGTGGTGCATTCGCTGGTTACGCCGGCGTTCTGCGGCGCGGCCTACAAGAATATCGGTATTCAGCCGCTGCTGGATGCGATTGTGACTTATCTGCCCAGTCCCTTAGACAAAGGGGCAGTTGTCGGCGTGGATCCGACTGACCCGGCAAAAACTCTTTCGCGTCAGCCCTCTACCAACGAGCCGTTCTCGGGACTCGTCTTTAAGATCATTTACGACCTCTATGTGGGACAGCAAACTTTCGTCCGGACATACTCCGGCGTATTGAAAACAGGCGCATTTGTATTGAACATTACCACCGGCAGGAAAGAGCGCATCAGCCGTATCCTGCGCATCCATGCCAAGGACCGCAGAGAAATACCGGAAGTTGGACCAGGTGATATCGTGGCCCTGGTGGGGTTGAAAAACACTTACACCAGCCATACACTCTGCCATCCGGAAGCGCCAATGCTGCTGGAGACAATTAATGTTCCCGATCCGGTCATCAGCGTTAAGGTAAGCACGCCCAATCGCCAGGAACAGGAGAATCTCCACCAGGCATTGCGCAGAATGGCGATGGAGGATCCGTCTTTTGCCGTGCGGAATGTAGAACGTACGGGTGAGACGGTTATCGCCGGCATGGGCGAACTGCACCTCGAAATAATCGTGGATCGGCTGAAAACGGACTTCAAATGCGAGGCAGTGGCGGGCCGGCCCTCGGTTGAGTATCGGGAGACAATCACAGGCGAGTACCAGTACGATTACAAGTTCGTCAAGCAAACCGGCGGCCGCGGTCAATATGCCCACACCGTTATGCGGGTTGAACCTAATCGGGGTTGCGGGTTCGAGTTTATTAACCATGTCACCGGCGGCCGTATCCCAGCCGAGTTTATTACGGCAGTCCTCAAAGGTGTCAAAAATACCATCGGGGAAGGCATCATGGCGGATTACCAGGTGGTGGACGTGCGTGCCATTCTCCTGGACGGCAGTTATCATGAGGTAGACAGCTCTGATCACGCGTTTCAGACTTGCGGCAGTATCTGTTTCAAAGAGGCATTCAAGCGGGCCAGGCCGCAACTATTAGAGCCGATCATGTTGCTGGAAATTGCTACACCGGACGAGTATATTGGGGATGTCATTGGCGATTTGAATCGCCGCCGCGGCAAGGTGCTCAGTATGCGCCGCTACCGCAAGGGTTCCCAGAAGATCTCCGTGGAGGCGCCTTTGAGGGAACTCTTCGGCTATGCCACCACTCTGCGCTCGCTTTCCGCAGGCCGCGCTAATTACTCCATGGAGATAGAACGCTACAGCCCCTTGCCGGAAAAGCTCCAGGAAGAGGTACTAACAGAGGCACATAAACGGATGCGGGGCGGGGAATAGTTGCGTTTTTTAGAAAAATTTTTTTCTATGACTGTCAAGAGTAAATAGAATTGTCCGCTTTTGTAGCAAATGAATTGTCCGCTTT
>JASEGZ010000042.1 GCA_030018935.1 Syntrophales bacterium | reverse complement strand
GACTGAAGACCCCTCATAGACCATGAGGTTGATAGGTCAGGTGTGTAAGCACAGTAATGTGTTGAGCTAACTGATACTAATCGGTCGTGAGGCTTGACCATAATATTTTATATATAGCGCACAGGCTTGCATTCATGATATGTAATTTTTACATTATTAGATGATATCTCGGTGGTGATAACGGAGAGGACACACCCGTTCCCATTCCGAACACGGAAGTTAAGCTCTCTGGTGCCGATGGTACTGCACGGGTGACTGTGTGGGAGAGTAGGGAGCTGCCGGGAATAAATTAACCCCTTCAATTGTGGAGGGGTTTTTTTATTTTACAAAATGGCCACCTTATGTTATGTGTTTCCGTAACTACCAAAAATCTTTTCCGGAGACAGGATGGCATGTCAGGTCATTCTAAATGGAGCACAATAAAGAGGAAAAAGGGGTTAGCAGACACAAAACGCGGGAAAATATTCACAAAACTAATCAAGGAAATAACCCTGGCAGCAAGACTTGGCGGCGCCGATTTAGAAGGAAATGCACGCCTGAGGCAGGCGATTATGGCTGCGAGGGAAGAAAATATGCCGAAAGACAATATTGACAGAGCGATTAAAAAAGCTGTTGGTGAAGGAGATGGCGCTACGAATTATGAGGAAGTTACCTATGAGGGATACGGCCCAAGTGGTGTGGCTGTTTTAGTAGAAACGATGACGGACAATAAAAACAGAACCGTAGCGGAAATCAGACATATCTTCGCAAAACATGGGGGAAATCTCGGTGAAAATGGTTGCGTGTCCTGGATATTTAAAAAAAAGGGAAGCATTGTATTTGATAAAAAGACCGTAAATGAAGACATGTTGATGGAAGTAGCCCTTGAAGCGGGAGCGGAGGATGTGAGGGAGGAAGAAAGCGAATTGCAGGTTATTACAGATCCTGTATCATTTGAAGATGTCAAGAGAGCGCTTGATAGTCGGGGACTTAAATATATTGAAGCGCGGATCAGCATGATTCCCCAGAATACAGTCAGGTTAGATCCGGGAAGGGCTGAACAGATGCTCAAACTTATGGAGAAATTGGAAGATAATGACGATGTACAGAATGTTTATGCCAATTTTGATATACCCGATGATGTTATGGAAAAATTAAGTGAAGGTTCCCTTTCCCGTCTGTGAGGGTGGGGCTGATGGCTGTTCGCTGACTGCTGATAACAGTGTTATGAGAGTATTAGGAATAGATCCCGGCACTAAGGTCACTGGATACGGTGTGGTTGAAAAGCAAGAGAATAACATTGTGAATATCGTGCACGGAGAGGTCAGGCCAGGAAAGGGTGCACCTCTGTCAAGGTGTTTGGTCACCATATATGATCAGCTTATGGAGGTCGTAGAAAAAACAACACCTGATGCTGTCGCTATAGAAGATATCTTCTATGGGAAAAATGTCAAAAGCCTTATAAAACAGGGTGAGGCGAGGGGGGTGGCTATTCTTGTGGGTTCTCACAAGTGTATCCCGATTTTTGAGTATACACCCCTTGAGATCAAAAAGGCTGTTGTCGGGTATGGCCGGGCTGAAAAAAGCCAGATCCAGTATATGGTCAAAACTATCTTGCATCTTTCCGAATTGCCACCGCCAGACGCCTCCGATGCTTTAGCGGTCGCCATCTGTCATGCAAACTTTTTAAGATCATCTCCAAAAAAGTTATAAGGATTCAAGGGGTCAAGGATTCGAGTGAAGCGAAGAAGGTCATATTTTATAGAAAAAAATTTGAACCCTAAAATCCTTATACGACGTACGACATATGACATATGACATACTCACCAGAGATACCTTGAGATGATTGCCCGTATAAGCGGCACCTTAATTTATAAACACGTAACCCATGTAGTCGTTGATGCCCATGGGATAGGGTACCGTGTATTTGTCCCCTTAACTACATTCTATGAACTTCCCGACATCGGTCAGCCTGTTAATTTGAATATCCATACCCATGTCAAGCAGGACTCAATAAATCTTTTTGGATTTTGTACCAGTGAAGAAAGGGATATCTTTCAGTTGATGATTTCGGTCACCGGTATTGGACCCAGACTGGCCATGAATATCCTTTCCGGTATTTCTGCCAGAGAGTGGATCAGGGCCGTCTCTCAGGGAAATCTGAACTGCCTGGTAAACATACCGGGGCTTGGAAAGAAATTGGCCCAAAGATTGATCCTTGAGCTTAAAGATAAAGTAATGAAACTCGGTGCGAATGAGGTGATAGGTGAGCCTGGTGGTGAGATGACAGCAGATGAGCTGGTGAAAAAAGACGCCCTGTCAGCCCTGATTAATCTTGGATATAAAAGCCATAAGGTCGGAGAACTCATCGAGAGGGTCATCAATGAATCTAAAGAGGCATTGACCCTGGATGTTCTCTTGAAGAAGACACTGAAAATTTTGGCCGGTTGAAGTCGTCGTACGTCATACGTCATACGTCATACGTCATAAGTCATAAGTCGTTGACATACGACATACGACTTATAACTTATAACAAAGGATGTTTTAATGAACCTGGTAACGAAGAAGAATTGTCTCTTGTCCCCCGCGGGCATTGGAGAGGAAACAGGTTACGAGCTTTCCCTCCGCCCGAAAAACTTTGCGGAGTATGTGGGACAGGAAAAGATAAAAAATAATCTGTCTATATTTATCGAGGCTGCAAAGCAGAGAAATGAGGCGCTTGAACACGTTCTCCTCTACGGCCCTCCCGGTCTTGGGAAAACCACTCTTGCCTACATTGTGGCCAGGGAGATGGGGGCTGATATTAAAGTAACCTCAGGTCCTGTGATTGAGCGGCCAGGGGATCTGGCAGCAATCCTGACCAATCTAAATGAACATAATGTCCTCTTTATTGACGAGATTCATCGTCTTTCCCATGTCGTCGAGGAAATATTATACCCGGCCATGGAAGAATATCATCTCGATATCCTTATCGGTCAGGGACCGTCTGCACGCTCGATGAAATTAGAGATACCAAAGTTTACCTTAGTAGGTGCAACGACAAGGGCCGGACTGCTGACCTCACCCCTGCGTGATCGATTCGGTATGAGTTTCCGATTAGAGTTTTATATGCCTTCCGAGCTTTCCGTTATTATCAAAAGATCGGCAAAAATATTGTCCGTTAACCTCGATGAGGAAGGAGCTCACGAGATGGCGCGGCGTTCACGTGGAACTCCCCGGATAGCAAACCGTCTTTTAAGAAGGGTGAGGGATTTTGCCCAGGTAAAGGCAGAGGGGATAGCCTGCATTAGCAGAGAAGTGGTTATTCATGCCCTTGAAATGTTGGAGGTAGATCACAGGGGATTCGATCACATGGATCGAAAGATATTATTGACGTTAATTGATAAGTTTGACGGGGGGCCTGTGGGGATTGACAATCTATCGTCTGCCATCGGTGAGGAAAAGACCACGATCGAAGATGTCTATGAACCATATCTGATCCAGGAAGGTTATCTCCAGAGAACGGCAAGGGGAAGGATTGCCACAAAGATAGCCTACGAGCATTTTGGAAAACCATGGACGGGATCAAACCAGAGAGACCTCTTCTCTCAATGGAATTAAAATAAGTCAAAAATAAGATAAGCATTCAACGATCGGCCCTCTCAATTCATACATCGGAACTAACTTCGGTGAAGATTCTATTACATATCTGCTGCGCCCCCTGCACAATATACCCCTTAAAGATACTAAGGTACGACGGGTATGAGGTCTCTGGCCTATTTTATAATCCCAATATCCATCCCTATCTCGAATATAAGAGGCGTCTCGATACTTTAAAAGAGTATGCCAATAGGGAAGGGTTAAAGATCATCTGGACAGAGGAATATCACCTGGAAGATTTTCTTAGAAGTGTTGCCTTTAGAGAAAAAGATAGATGCCGGTATTGCTACTATGCGCGTTTGAAATATACGGTTGATATTGCGAGGGCAGAACGGTTTGACGTATTTACGACAACCTTGCTCTACAGTAAGTTTCAAGATCATGAGATGATTAAAACTATTGGAGAGAGTCTGGCAAAAGAGTATGGGCTAAGGTTCCATTATCACGACTTTCGGGAAGGCTGGGCGGAGGGAAGAGAAATTTCCCGGGAGCTTATGATTTACAGACAGTCATATTGCGGTTGTATCTATAGCGAGAAGGAAAGGTTCTATCGTGGATCTTAAATAAGTGTTCAGCGATCGGCCCTCAGTTTTCAGCGAAAACAGGAAGATTAGTGAGGTGCTTTTTAAAAAAGTGTGTCGCCTCTGACACAGGTGATGAAAGTTTCATTCTTATTTTGGTTGTAAGGATAAACGGCTTGTAAATAAAAAAGCCTGCGTTTTTAATGTATTGTGTTTATGATGGAATCAGGTGATTACCTCTCCTCAAAAACGGTATAAAAATTGCTTAAAGTAACGACTAGTTTTAACTATAAAAAGTAAGATTTTGCAGCCACTCCCCTCGAATCGTCGCAATAGTAATGACTATGTGTTTACAGAGAACAATTAAACAGGAAATAGGGTGTAGAAGTATTGGCTTGCACTCGGGTAGAAGAGTCAGTATGACGATTAAACCTGCCGGGGTTGATGAGGGAATTGTTTTTGTTCGCAAGGATTTGCCAGGCAATAACAGGATAAAGGCCTTCCTTGAAAATGTCTCTGATACCAGATTGGCAACAACCATCGGCATAAACGGGGTGAAGGCTTCAACCGTTGAACATTTACTTTCTGCCTTCAGCGGTATGGGTATTGATAATGCCGTTGTGGAGATTGATGCACATGAAGTTCCCGTCATGGATGGGAGCGCCCTCCCTTTTGTCACTATGTTGAAGGACGTTGGCATAGAGGTTCAAGATAAGTGCAGGAAATGGTTAGTCATAAAGGAGAAAGTTTATGTCTCTGACGGTGTGGGTACGGCCATGTTTTTACCCTCCCCAGAATTCGAGATTACTTATAAGATTGACTTTGAACATCCTCTTATTGGCCAGCAGTCTTATCATACGACCTTTTCCGAGGCAACCTACGAGAGGGAAATCTGTGCCGCGCGAACCTTTGGCTTTCTAAGAGATGTTGAATATCTCCAGGCAAAAGGGTTGGCATTAGGTGGTTCTTTACAAAATGCCGTTGTTCTTGATGACAGGAAGGTGATCAATAAAGAAGGTCTTAGATACCCGGATGAATTTGTAAAACATAAAATCCTCGATGCCATTGGGGACCTGTCACTCCTTGGTATGCCAATAATCGGTCATTTTGTTGCTTATAAATCGGGACACACATTGAACAATCTTTTTCTTAAAGAGCTTTTAGCTCATAAAGAGAAGTGGAGTATCGTAAGTTTTGAGAGAGATGATATCTCGGATGATTTTATTTACAATAATATCCCATCTTTTAGGAGCGTCAGTGCCATTCGCTCTTAGTCCTCCGCCATATAAATCAAAGTAATTCCCTCCTTTCCCCTTCCTCTGTATAAGCCTTTCAGAAATTGAACTTGCTTTTTAGTGTACAGTTTCTTAGTATATCTGGCAAAGGATCAAAACAATAAAAAATATACCTTGATGCTTCGATGAGAGAGTTTCGGAACTTAGGAAGTGAGTTTTCACTTTTGACCTTTATCAGTTTGAAATCCTGTCATATTTCAAAAGGCGAAAAGAGAAGTTTATTATGCCCCCCAATATTGTTCTTTTTCGCCATATTTCTTATCTGCTGTCTGTTCCCCGGTTTCCTCTCCTGTTCCCACCAAGAGAAGGATGCAAAGATCACAGACTTTCTGGTTACCAGTAGTGCGGAAAATGTAGTGGTTTATGCAAGGGTAATAAACTGTTTCACAAAGGATATGGAATCGGCCATCCTGGCAGGCGTTCCGACTACATTTACTTTTTTAGTTGACCTCTATCAAAAGCGGACACACTGGTTCGATAAAAAAATATCCCGGCTGGTTATAACCCATACGATTAAATACGATAGCGTGAAAAAAACGTTCAATGTTTCCTCAACCAATGGACAAGAGCCGTCAGGGTTTCAGGATTTTGATAGTGCCAAGCGGGCTATGGCGGAATTAAATGGGGTCGTTGTTGCACCCATCAGGCACCTGAAGAAGGATAAAACATATTACATCCTGGTAAAGGCAAAAATGGAGAAGGTACGTCTCCCTCTGCATATGGAATATGTGTTTTTCTTCATTTCCCTGTGGGATTTTGAAACCAACTGGTATAAACAGGAGTTTGTTTATCGTTCGGGATGAGAAGTCATCGTCATATAGAAATTGATGTTGAGGAATCGAGGAAACGGCGGAGAGAACGTATCATCATTGTTGTCCTCTTCTTTGTAGTCGTTCTTGCTACTTTTCTTGAAAGTTACCTGTTCCGCAGAGAAGATGTCCTTTCTCTTCCGAACAATGTATTCATCTTTGGCTTGATAAATATCAACATTATTCTAATTATTTTTCTCGTTTTCTTAATTGTCAGGAATGTTGTCAAGCTAATCTATGAACGAAGACACGGGATCATCGGTTCAAAGCTGCGAACAAAGCTCGTAACAGCCTTTGTAAGCTTGTCTCTGATTCCTACAGTTTTTCTCTTTTTGATCGCCACCAACTTTCTTTCCTATAACATAGACAATTGGTTCAATATAAAGATAGGAGATACCCTTAACAAAACCCTCGAAATTGCCCGGCTCTATTACCAGCAAACAGCCGAACATGCAAAACATTATGCAAGACAGATCAGTTCCGATATTACGAAAAATCGCCTGTATGAACGGGAAAGAACAGATTATCTGAGAACCCTGATAGAACAGAGGCAGGAGAGCTACAGATTGGGTATAGTTGGAGTATATTTTGATAATCGAGAAGAAAATCTGATCATCAAGGACAGGGGAAACCCTGATATCTGTCCTCTTTCTCTATCTCCTAAGATTCTTGAAGACATTTTTGTGGGGAAGGAGACTTCAGCTATACAGTCGTCAGATGTTGGAGATTTAATCAGCGGCTTGACTCCTATCTATTCCTATCTTAGTCCCAAGGAGGTCATTGGCGTAGTTGTTGTCAGTTACTATATCCCTAAATCGTTAGTTGATAAGATGGCTGCTATTTCCAAGACATCAGAGAGATACAGACAATTACACCTGTTAAAAAATCCCATCAAACTCAGTTATATCATTATACTTTTTATTGTAACCCTCTTGATCATTTTTTCCGCAACCTGGTTTGGACTCTTTCTGGCCAAGGGTATAACGGTTCCCATCCAGGACCTGGCAGAGGCAACACGTAAAATAGCCCAGGGAAATCTTGACTACCGTATAAATATCAAGGCCGATGACGAGATAGGCATTCTTGTTGATTCTTTCAACCAAATGACGGAAGATTTAAAGAAAAGCAACAAAGACCTGGAGCAGGCCAATATAGATCTTGACCAGCGGAGAAAATACATGGAAACAATCCTCCGGAACGTATCTGCAGGTATTGTTTCTGTTGATAAAGACGGCGTTATCACAACCGTCAACAGTGCGGCGGAGAAAATGCTTGGTATAAAGACGGAAAAAGTCCTCAACAGGTGTTATAGAGATGTTTTATACCCTGAACATATGGTTTTGGTTAATGAATTGCTTAGAGAAATGAGGGTGCGCGGGGATGATTTTGTAGAGAAACAGATCGAATTAGCGCTTAAAGACGGGAAATTGATGGTTTTAACGACAGTAACCGTAATAAAAGATGATGATAACAATGATCTCGGTATGGTGGTGGTTTTTGAGGATCTTACACAACTTCAGATGGCGGAGAGGGCAGCGGCATGGCGCGAGGTGGCAAGAAGGATAGCCCATGAGATAAAAAACCCCTTGACACCGGTGCAGCTTTCTGCCCAGCGGTTGCAGAAAAAGTATGGCGCAAAATTGGGTGATGATGACCCCGTGTTTTATGAATGCACCAGGACGATCATCAATCAGGTTGAGGTAATGAGAAAACTGGTCAATGAGTTTTCCCTCTATGCGCGGATGCCGGTTACCAACCTTTTTCCCAACGATCTTAATGAAACTATAAGAGATTCTGTTCTTCTCTTTCAGGATGCCCATAAGGATATACATTTTGATCTTCAGCAGGGGACGGATATACCAAAATTAAATCTTGATCCGGAACAGATAAAGCGAGTTATGATCAATCTTTTGGATAATGCCGTTGCCGCAGCGGGTGGAAAAGATGGTCGCATCGAAATCAGGACCTCTTATGATGAGACCCAGCGAAGGGCCAGGGTAGAGGTTGCTGACAATGGTCCTGGTATACCTGCCGGCTATAAGATGAAGATGTTTGAACCCTACTTTTCCACAAAGAGGTCCGGGACAGGTCTTGGACTTGCCATTGTGAATTCGATTATATCGGATCATCATGGTCATGTAAGTGTGAGGGACAATAGTCCGACGGGAACCATTATTGCCATCGAACTGCCGGTAACTCAGGGGTGAGGGGGCTGAAAAGCTAATGATGTAATGGGTATTGTGTAGATCTTATGAATAAAACAATACTGATTGTAGATGACGAGAAGAGTATCTGTAAGTCTCTGGGAGCTGTTCTAAACGATGAGGGGTACGATGTCCTGACGGCAGGGAGTGGGGAAGAGGCACTAAAGATTATCAAAGAGGAGTTTCCCTTTCTTATCTTCCTCGACATATGGCTTCCGGGGATAGATGGAATTGAGACTCTCAAAATAATTAAGACTGAAAATCCCGAGATACGGGTGGTGATGATTTCGGGCCACGGAACAATTGAAACGGCGGTCAAGGCAACGAAGCTCGGGGCTTTTGACTTTATTGAAAAACCCCTCTCCCTGGAAAAGGTGATCCTCGTTGCCAATCATGTCTCGGACATGATCCGTTTAGAAGAGGAAAATGTACTATTAAAACAGAAAGTTACCCGGGAGTACGAACTTACCGGTAACAGTGGGCCGATTCAGGAATTAAAAGAGATGATCAGCCTTGTAGCCCAAACCAATGCCTGGATTTTAATCATGGGAGAAAATGGCACGGGGAAGGAACTCGTTGCCAGGTCAATCCATTGTCAGAGCAAAAGGGCACAGAAACCATTCATTGAGGTCAATTGTGCTGCCATACCGGAAGAATTGATAGAAAGCGAGCTTTTTGGCCACGAAAAAGGGGCCTTTACCGGAGCTACAGAAAAAAGGAGGGGAAAGTTTGATCTGGCTAATGAGGGAACGATTTTTCTCGATGAGGTGGCCGATATGAGTCTGAAGGCTCAGGCAAAGATTCTCCGGATCCTCGAGGAAAAAAAGTTTGAGAGGGTAGGTGGATCCAAGCTTATTGCCACGGATGTTCGGGTACTTGCCGCCACCAACAAGGATCTTGAAAAGGAGATGGAAGAGGGGAGGTTCAGGCAGGATCTCTACTACCGGCTCAATGTTATTCCTTTAAGAATTCCCCCCTTAAGGGAGAGGAAAGAGGACATTCCTCTCTTAGTGATGCGCTTCTTGAGGGAATTTGCTCTGAAAGAGGGAGAGACTGAAAAATCAATGACGGAAGATGCCCTGGCCGTATTAATGGAGCACAACTGGCCCGGGAATGTAAGAGAATTAAAGAACATTATTGAACGGTTGGTTATCATGACCCCCTCAGATGTAATTTCTGGGAGTGATATCCCTCCCTTAGTTAAGGGAAGTCAAAATGTTGCTTGGGATGATTCGTGGTATGCTGTAAATTCTTACCGGCTGGCAAAGATGAATTTTGAAAAGCAATATCTTGCAAGAAAACTGCAGGAATATGAAGGAAATGTTTCCAGGACGGCGGAGGCTATTGGTTTGGAGCGGAGCAATCTCCATAGAAAAATTAAAAACTACGGCTTGGAAGTAAAAAGTGGCTCCTGAGGGCTTCACAGGAAGTCTACCTTAACCGGATAGGTTACCGCTACTGTTTCCTGTTCCCTGATCTTTGGAAAGCTGGAGGTTGAGACCGGAGAGGGGAAATTTATTAAAGGGTAAAAATATCAGTCCCAGGATGATCACGATCCCGATGGACAGGAAATGATAGATGACGGCGAAGGTAAAAGCATCTGTGCGGGGAATGCTGAACAGACCGAGCCCCAGGACACAGAAGAAATGCCAGTTTCCGATAAATCCCGGCGCGGTGGGGATGGTAATTCCGATAATGAGAATAATCATCAGGACAAAAGCAGCGACAGGAGGCAGATGGAAACCGAAGGCGAAGAAGAGGATATAGATCACCAGAACCCCCATCAGCCATATTATGCCGGACAGGAACATAACATAGAGGAGGGCTCGGGTATGGGTGATGATTTTAAACCCATCTATAAAGTGATGGATTAAACGGTTTAGTTTGTGGGCGTACCTGTCCGGTAGTCGGTTAAGAAGGGGAGCTATGGCCTTAAAAGACGCCTCACGTTTGACGATCATGAAGACCATCATGGCCAGGATGGCCATGATGATTAAAAAGAAAAAGATACTTGCCTCAGTCAACCAAGAGGGCAAGGGTATGGAGAAAATAACGAAAGCGGCCATGATGAGGATCGTGAAACTGTCAAAGACACGTTCCACAAAGATAGTCCCCAGGGCAGCGGTCATCCTGATGTTGCTTTTTTTTGAGATGAGATAGGGTCTTGCCAGTTCACCAAGCCTTGCCGGTATAGCAACGATGGCTAAAAAACCGAGACTTGTTACAGAAAAAAGTGAGAGTTGATCAACCTTTTCTATAGGGCTCAAGATTACCCCCCACCGCAGTGATCTCAGTACTTGTATCAAAAGTATGAGTATCAAGACCGGAGGGATGTATCTGTATCTGACGGCCGTCAATCCGTCGGCAACGTCCTCAAGGCGAATCCCCCTGACAGCCAGGTAAATCAGGAGGGCACTTAACGGAATACCCACAATCATCTTTTTCTTCATCAGTTGGTCCCGGGTCAGATGGCAACGGAGTTACCATTTCAGGGTCGATCAGTTATAGCTTTTGGGGGAGAGATTGTCACTTATTTTGTCGTGTAAAAGCTGTGACGAGAGCTTATTGCCGAGCAGTCCGACCCGTATAGCTACGGTGGTGACATCTTTTGCCTTATACCTGACCGTGAACTGAACCTTTTCGTCGTTAATGGTAGCAGAGATGGTTCCCCTGCCGATCTCCTTGTACGGCACAACATTCACACCACGCATGTCTGCCACGGTTTTTTCACAGGCAGTCCATACCTTTTCAAAGGAAAAGTAATAGTCTGTCTTCAACTCCCCATTGATATAAAGGTAGGTTCCCGAACCTGCGCCCACTGCGGCACCACCAACCGCCAGGGCCGCGCAACCGGAAACGAGAAAAATACCCATAAACAAAAATAAAAACCAGTTTTCTCTCCTTAGCATAATCTTCCCCCTCCATGTAAATTTAGTAGATGAATTGCCCATTGTCTGGTGTTACTCGCCGTTTAGTTTAGCAAATTCTCTGAGGAGTTCCTCCTGTTTCCTGGTCAGACTGGTGGGTATCGTAACCACCGTCTCAATGATCTGATCTCCTCGCCCGAATCCCTTCAGATGAGGGACACCTTTTCCTTTCAGACGAAACATCTTGCCACTCTGGGTTCCTCTCGGAATCTTTAACTCTTCAGAACCGTTTAAGGTGGGTACCGATATGCTTGCCCCCAGGGCTGCCTGAACAAAGGAAATGGGAATCTGGCAGTAGACATCATCATCTTTTCTTGTGAAAAATTCGTGGGGTTCTACCTGAATAAAGACATAGAGATCGCCATTTGCCCCCCCGATTGCACCCTGTTCTCCCTCACCCCGCAATCTCAGGCGTGAACCGGTATCTACCCCGGCAGGTATCTTGAGATGAACGGTTTTTGCGCATTTTGCCATGCCCATTCCTTTACATACCTTGCATGGATCGGTGATGACCCTACCCTGGCCCCGGCACTGGGGGCATGTGGTGCTTATACGGAAGAATCCACTGGTTTGGATCACCTGACCCCTTCCCTGGCAACGGTGGCAGGTCTCGGGAGCCTTCCCTGGTGTAGCGCCAGTGCCCCCACAATTTTGACACCTCTCATATTTTTCTACTTCTATAGAAGTGGAGGTACCAAAAGTGGCGTCCATAAATGATATACGAAGATCATAACGGAGATCAGCCCCGTCACGTGGAGCTGTTTTTGATCTTGACCGGAAGCTGCCAAACTCGAAGACGTCTTCAAAGATAGTGCTGAAACTGGAAAATATGTCTTCGAATCCTGAAAATCCCTTAAATCCGGCTCCACTTAACCCTTCATGGCCGTACCGGTCGTAGATCTCTCGTTTTTCTCTGTCCATTAAGACCGCGTAGGCCTCCGCCGCTTCCTTGAAGCTCTCCTCCGCTTTTTTATCTCCCGGGTTTCTATCCGGGTGGCACTGCATGGCCAATTTTCTGTAGTTTCTTTTTATCTCATCTTCCGAGGCATCTCTCTGTACACCAAGGACTTCATAGTAACAACGTTTCATGCAACTTTCCTATTTTCCTCCGCGGCAATGATTTCTCTGATCTTTTTCAATTTTTAACCAACAGATAACCCCTACCCCCAAAATAATAACCTCCTCTTCCCGTGTCAAGGTTTGTATATTTACCTGACCGGAAGCCTTACGAGGCGATTCAGGGCTTCCTCATATTTTTCCCTGGTCTTTTCAATGATTTCGTTGGGGAGTTCCGGGGCAGGTGGTTTCTGGTTCCATTTGAGGGAGAGAAGATAGTCTCTCAGGAATTGCTTGTCGAAACTTTTCTGCGACCTTCCTTCCCTGTAATCGTCTACGGGCCAGAATCTTGAGGAATCAGGGGTAAGCAGTTCATCAATGATAATCGTCTCATCCTCAACAATGCCCATTTCCATCTTGGTATCCGCGATGATGATTCCCGCTTCAGCGGCAATTCTCGCTGCCCGCTTATAAATAGCGAGACTGGTTTCAACAATCCTCTCTGTAAGCCCGCAACCGATAATATCTTCCATATCGTCTCTGGTGATGAGCATATCGTGCTCCCCCTCCGGGGCCTTAGTGGAGGGGGTAAACAGTGGCTCGGGAAGTCTGGAGGACTCCTTTAATCCATCGGGGAGCCTGATACCGGAGACGGTTCTATGCCGGCAATAGTCTTCCCAGGCTGAGCCGCTCAGGTATCCTCTTACGATGCATTCCACGGGAATGGGCTTTGCTTTTTTTACCAGCATGCTTCTTTCCCGCAGGCATTCTCTGTAAGGAGCGCATTTACCGGGAAATGCAAGAGGATCCACGGAAACAAGGTGATTTCCAATGATATCTTCCATCTTTCTAAACCAGAAGACAGACATGCGGGTAAGAATCTCCCCTTTCCCCGGAATGGGATTCCTCATAATCACGTCAAAGGCGGAGATCCTGTCGGTGGCTACAATAAGGAGGTAATGGTCCAATTCATAAATATCACGAACCTTTCCCCTGGCAAATAATTTTAACCCTTCAAAGTTTGTCTCCATCAAAACTGGTTTATTCATTGCCTATTTCTTGCCTCTTCTATCTTAAAAAGGGGTTGTATCTTTTTTCATGTTCAATTGTTGAGGTCGGCATCCTTCCGTAGTTATGTCCCGGTAGTACCATCGTTTCCTCAGGTAGTGTAAGCAGCTTGTCATGGATGGAGCGAAACATCACATCCCATGAACCTCCCGGAATATCTGTTCTTCCCACGGCCTCCACAAAGAGGGTATCACCGGTGAAGACATATCCATCTGCGTAGAGGGCAATGCCTCCCGGGGAGTGCCCGGGGGTATGGATGACCTTTAGAGAGACCTTTCCCACGGTAATGTAATCTCCGTTTTTAACGATAATATCGGCTGGTGGGGATTGCTCTGCCCCAAACATGGCGAGGATCATGGCCGGTGTGGAGACAAGCATTTTAGCGTCACCCTCATAGATGATAATTGGTGCCCCTGTCTTTTCTTTCATTTCTTTATTGCCCGATGTATGATCCACATGGCCGTGGGTGTTGACGATATATTTGATTTTAATATTGTTTTTATTGGCTGTGGCGATGATACTATCAACATTCCCCGCGGGATCAATGACTAATCCTTCTCCGCTTTCCTGGTCGCCGACAATGTAGGCAAATACCGCCAGCTGACCGACCTCCATCTGTTTCAAAAACATACCAACCTCCGTCTGAATTCTTTTACCATGCCCCTACCATTTTGGCTCTCTGGAGTCAATTTATTTCACCCCTTTCTGGTCAGTTGTTCCGTCCCCCGCTTTTTTTCGAGTACAGCAGCAAAGAAACCGTCTGTTCCGTGGTGATGCGGATCGGTCCGGAAAAATCCTCTATCATCAACCATTCGTCCGCTAATTGCACCCGGTGGTTGCAGGCAGCGAAAATCTTCGTGATAGCTGAGAAAATCCTCGATGACATTTTCGTTTTCCTCAGGCATGAGGGTACAGGTACTGTAAACGAGAGTCTCACCCTTTTTTACACAGGGGGCAGCGCTTTTTAACAGGCATTTCTGAAGAGATGCAAGGTTTTTAACATCTTCCGGGGAAATACGCCATTTTATTTCCGGATTCCTTCTCAGGGTACCGAGACCGGAACAGGGTGCATCAACGAGAACCCTGTCGAATTTCTCCCGGAAGGCATCTCCCAGATCATAAGTAGCATCGCCTATCATGGTATCCACGATGGTAATCCCTAATCTTTTTGTTGTATCCCGTAACGATGCAACCTTCTGGCCTCTTATATCAAGGGCCAGTATGCTGCCCTGATTACCCATAATTTCAGCAAGATGGGTGGTCTTTCCCCCCACGCCGGCGCAGACATCAAGTATGGTCTCTTCCGCCTTCGGGGCGACGAGATGGGCGATCAACTGGGAGGCCTCATCCTGTACTGAGATCAGACCCTTTTGATAACAGGGTATCTCCCTCGGCGGTATGTGGGGATTTGATAGTATCACCCCGTCAGGGGAAAACTCGGTTGCCCTTACGTCAAGTCCGTCATGGCGCATCTCTCCGATCACTTTGTCCCGTGTTGTTTTCCATCTGTTTACCCTCAAGGTGAGAGGGGGTATCTCGTTGTTTGCCGCGCAGAGCGCCATGGTCCGGTCAGTACCGAACATTTCTATCCATTTCTTCACGAGCCAGAGAGGATGTGAATGAACAAGGGAGATGTAGAGAGATGGGTCCTCCTCCCTTCCGGGGTATATGAGCTTGTCCCTCTTACGGATGACATTTCTCAAAACGGCATTTACCAATCCCGACCTTGCTGGATGTAAGCTTTTGGCTATCTTGACAGCTTCGTCCACGATGGCAAACCCCGGGATCCTGTCGGTGAACATAATCTGGTATAGTCCCGTTCTCAGGATATTTTTTAAACCTGTCTCCATATCCGCGAGATCACCCCGGTAGAGTTGTCCTATAATCCAGTCTACGCGACCTCTCATCCTCAGGGTGCCGTAAACAATATTGGTAAGGAGTTTCCTGTCAGGGAGATTATCCGGAAAATCAGAGAGGAATGCATCTAAAAGAGGTTCGGCAAAGGCGCCGGTTTCTTCTATGCGGTTCAAAATTTCCACGGCTATGAGCCGGGGCGTTTTTTTCATCGTCAACATTTTTATCTTCTCTTCTACATGAAGTTTACCGGATCCACATCCACCTTGACATCTAAACCGCCTCTCCTGGATCTTGTCAGTAGATCCTTGGTCAGGGTATGAAGTATCCCGATATCCTTAGCCTTCAAAAGGAGCTGCCACCGGTACCTCCCCCTGATCCTGGCGATGGGGGCCTCTGCCGGGCCGATGACCTCTACTTTCCCCGCTAAATTGTTGATCTTAGAAAGATCTCTCACGGTTTTCCTGAGGTTTTCGATACCCTTTATGCCCTGCTCTTTTTTTAGACTCTGGATGTGCAGGACAACGATACGGGAGAAAGGGGGATAGAGAAGAACCTGCCTCAGGGGGAGTTCATCTTCGTAAAATCCGGTAAAATCATGATCTTTTGCCCTTCTGATGGCATAGTGATCGGGATTGAAGGTTTGAACAATCACCCTTCCGGGTGAATCACCCCGTCCACCCCTTCCTGAGACCTGGGTGAGTATTTGAAAGGTCCTCTCCGCAGCCCTGAAATCGGGGATATTCAGGGATGTATCGGCCGATACAACACCGACAAGGGTGATAGCCGGAAAGTCATGTCCCTTGGTAATCATCTGTGTACCGACGAGAATGTTTATATCCTGCCTGTGGAGGGCTGAAAGTATCCTCTCATAGGCCCCCTTCCGGGCCGTTGTATCGCTGTCCATCCTCCCGATGCGGGCGTGGGGGAAGATGTTTTTTACCTCCTCCTCTACCCTTTCCGTTCCCACACCGTAACTGGAGATGCGGCTACCGTGACAGCCGGGACAGAGGGGAGGGGCCTTGATTGCATAATCACAGTAATGACATTGCAGAACACCGGGGTGGGCGTGGTATGTCATAGACACAGCGCAATTCGGGCATTTAAAGACATGGCCGCAGTCAAAACAGAGCATAAAGGTACTATAACCCCGCCTGTTTAAAAACAGGAGTGTCTGTTTTTCCCCTTTGATAGCATCATGAATCGCATCTTTCAGAGACCGGGACAGGAGAGGCACTTTTCCTCTTTCATCTCTTTCCCCCTTCATATCAACGACATCCACCTGCGGCAGCGGTCTGTTTTCCACCCTTTCAGGCAACGAGAGGTAGTTATATTTTTTTATCCTCGCATTAAAATAGCTCTGGATTTCCGGTGTGGCAGAGCCAAGGATAACAACGGCAGAATTTAGTTTTGCCTTTACGATAGCCAAGTCCCTGGCGTTGTACCTCAGCCGGTCCTCCTGTTTGTAGGAGGTGTCATGCTCTTCGTCCACGATGATCAACTTTAAATTCCTCACCGGTGCAAACAGGGCGGAGCGGGCACCCGCAACCACACTGACCTCTCCCCGTTGTATCCGTCGCCACTGGTCATACCGGACATTCCTTGATATACCGCTGTGGAGCACTGCGATCTCGTGGTCCTGAAACCTCCCGTTAAAACGACCCAGCAGTTGAGGTGTGAGGGCTATTTCCGGGACGAGGAAGATCACCCCTCCCTTTAACCGGAGCGTTTCTTCCATGGCTTTGAGATACACTTCTGTCTTGCCGCTTCCCGTCACGCCGTGGAGAAGATAGGTGGAAAATCGGCCGGAGGAGATGCCTTTCATGATCTCCTCAAGGGCTGTTTTCTGGTTATCGTTCAGGACGATATGCCGGTCATTTTTACCGATATCAGAAGTTATGCCGGCGGATCGCCAGACCTCTTTTTCGGATACTAAGACAATTCCCTTTTTTTCCAGGCTCCTGATCAGAGAGGAGGCATTCTTGAAAGTTTGACTTATGATGGTGAGGGGGGCCGCCTTACCGCGCAACCTGAGAAAATTGATCAGTCTGTCCTGTTTTCCCGTCAACTTTATGGGTGGTGTGTTTTCCGGGTGCAGGGCGATGATCTTTTCTTTTTTCAGGACAACTTCACCTCCGGGCAGGATCTCGGCCAGTGTTTTACCGAGGGGATGGATATAGTATTGGGATACCCACTGGTAAAAACTTAGGTCATCTTCATTGAAGAGGGGTTCAGGATCCAAGATGGAGATAATCTCTCTGAGATCAATATCTTCACAGGTGGCAGCGGATGTTTTTTCTATGACGTAGCCGGTCAGCCTTTTCTTTCCGAAGGGGATGAAAACCCGTTTACCCGTGGTGATTTCCTTTTTTAGGGCTTCAGGGACGGCATATAAAAAGGTCTTCTCCGACGGGATATTAATGGCAACCCTGACAAACATTGTGTTTTGTCCGTGTTTGTATGTAGTGTTTTTCTTTAAGGAAAATTCCGGGTAAGAATAGTTTTGTGGATAAAAGAAGTTGCTGAAAGCAATTTGGGGGAAATCTTTGATTTTCCTTTTATCCGCTGTGTTATCTGCCGTTGCGGGCAACGTTCAAGGCTAAAAGAAGTTGCCTAAGGCAATTTGAGCAAAGTGAAACAAAGCCTTTTAACCGCTGTTAGACGCAGTGACCGTTCGCTTCTTCCCTTCTCTTCGAAGTCCAGATTTCCTCTCAATGTACTCGATCTGCTGTTTCGGGGTCATCCCCTTCATTTCCTCACTCATCCGATCGCGGATATCCCGCATCATCTTGACCGCATCGAAGATATTATCCTTCTTCATAATAGTAAACCTTCCGTGGAGACCGGATTTCCAATTGTGGATAACCACGCTTCAAATTCACGGCATTGAAGGTGCGAATCCGGCTCCACTTCACAATGTGCTGAAAGTTCCAGCTCACCAATATATCAACTCGTTGGACGGTCGCAATGGCAATATGCTGCGCGTCTACGCGATGGGCATCACCTATTACACCCTCTTGGATATAAACCTCTGCGAGCGAAACTGCCTCCTCGTCCAACTTTTGAAGAGCCGGTTGCCCCAAAAGAGCACGCACATCCTCAAGGGGCCTGGAGCACTTCTGCAATTGTGATATTGGAGATCACCGCCCGGAACCGATCTGCTTCGAAATCTGCGAAAAGGCATTCTGAATGCTCCTGAAACTCTTCATCCCAGTACCCTCCAATGACGGAGGTATCGATGTATACTCTGGGAATCATCCTGTCCTCATGGGTCAGCCATTGCACCCAACGGTTCGAGTGCTTGAGAAGGGCGAAGCCTTTGGGTGTTAACCTCTAAATAAATGGTCGCTGTCGCCATTTTCAATACATTTCCTCGATCGCTCTGATCAGTTTGGTCCGTTTCATGCGACAGCGAGATCTCCGACACGGTGAACATACGGAATGGCATCGCTACTAAGATCAGCGTATATATCCCGCAGATTTTCTTTCAGTTCTTCGAGTGTTTTCCCCTGCGTTCGGTAGTCAGGATACTCTTCAAGCCAGCCTATCCACATATCTTCGTCTTTGTAGTAGATGAACTTTTTGGTTTCCATTCGATAATCCCCTTTTTATTGTCCCCCTCGGGGATTGGGAGAAAAACCCTCGCCTTCAGGCGAAGA
>JASEGZ010000041.1 GCA_030018935.1 Syntrophales bacterium | reverse complement strand
AAAAAGCGGACAATTCATTTGCTACAAAAGCGGACAATTCTATTTACTCTTGACAATGCAGGCAAAATTTCAAGGTGGAACATGGCGCTTGAAAATTTAACGGTAACAGGCTAATAATACCAAAGTTAAGTTCAGGGATAGAGAAAGAGGAATGAACCTGACACCGGCGATGAAACAGTACGTAGAGATCAAGGAACAGCATAAGGACTGCATCCTTCTCTTCAGGATGGGTGATTTCTATGAGATGTTCTTTGAAGACGCTGTCACCGCGGCGAAGGTGCTGGATATTACCCTGACCTCAAGGAACAAGGGGAAGGAGGATAGCGTTCCCCTCTGCGGTTTCCCTTACCACGCCGCCTCGACGTATATTGCAAGACTCATTGAGAGGGGATTTAAGGTGGCCATCTGTGAGCAGATGGAAGATCCGAAAGATGCCAGGGGAATTGTGAAAAGGGATGTGGTGCGTATCGTTACACCCGGTCTTGTCGTGGATGCCGATAATCTGGAGGCCAATGAAAATAACTTTCTGGCGGCCCTGACCCTCGGCGGGACAGACGACATCCTTGGCCTGGCTTTCCTCGATATTTCGACCGGCGAATTCCGTGTAACCGCATCGCATGACAGGGAATTTTTCCTGGCCGAGGTTTCAGGCCTTGATTTTCGCGAAGTTATCGTCCAGGAAGATTACCGGGAAAGCAGCTTTCTGAAGGCGTTTTCGCGGGGGGCAAACCGGTGCCGGATCAATTATTTCTCTGCCGATTACTTTGATCATGATGCGGCTCTGGCCCGCTTACAGGAATATTTCTCTGGCGACCAGTTGAAACAATTAAAGATGGAGAGACACCCGGCCATGGTTGCCGCAGCCGGGGCCATACTCCGCTATGTGGAGGAAACGCAGAAGAACAACCCCCGTCATATCAACGATATCCAATGGTATAAGACAGATGGTTACTTGCTCCTCGATGAGACTGCCAAACGCAATCTCGAGTTATTCACCACCATTACCGATGGCAGGAAACAGGGCACTCTCTTTCACGTCCTCGATGAAACGGTGACCTCCATGGGTGCCCGGAGACTGCGATGGTGGCTTAATTATCCCCTCGTAGTCCCGGAGAAGATCAGGGAGAGGCTGTCCGCCGTATCTGAGATCAGGGAACACCACCTGTTGAGGGAGAACCTCCGGAGGTCTTTAGGACGGGTCTATGACTTGGAAAGACTAGGAGGCAGAATCTCCCTGGGGGTTGCCAACGGCCGGGACCTGATCGCCCTCCTGGCCTCCCTGCAGGCGCTGCCAGAGATCAGGTCAGCGCTCCATGAACTGAGATCATCCCTGATTACTTCAATTTGTGCAGGGATTGATGAGATGCCCGACATTCTTGAATTGATTGAAAGAGCTATCTTGGAAGATCCTCCCCTTACCCTCCGTGAGGGTGGCATCATCAGAGAAGGATACGATCGTGAACTGGATGAACTGATCTCGGTGATGCGGGACGGAAAGCAGTGGATCGCTGCACTCGAAGAGAAGGAGCGTAAGAGAACGGGGATCAACTCTCTGAAAGTGGGGTTCAACAGTGTATTCGGTTACTATATAGAAATCACTAAGGCGAATACCGGCCTTGTTCCAGATGATTATGTCAGGAAACAGACCCTCGTGAATGCCGAACGATATATCAATCAGGAACTGAAAGAGTATGAATACACGGTCCTCAATGCAGAAAATCTTCGGAAAGAAAAAGAATACAACCTCTTTGTCATGATCAGAGACCAGGTAGGACAAGAGATCAGAAGGGTTCAGACAACTGCCTCGCGAATTGCCGATCTGGACGCCATTGTATCCCTCGCAGAGGTGGCGGAGAAATACAACTATACCTGTCCCACGGTGAATGAAGATGATAGGATTGAGATTGAAGATGGTCGTCATCCGGTTGTGGAAAGGATGCCCCTGCCTGACGGCTTCGTCCCGAATGATGTCTGCCTCGATCTGGATAAGAATCGCCTGCTCATCATCACCGGCCCCAATATGGCAGGAAAATCCACCTATATCAGGCAGGTTGCCCTGATCGTTCTCCTTGCCCAGATGGGAAGCTTTGTGCCGGCAGCAAAGGCGCATATCGGTGTGGTGGACAGGGTATTTACCCGCGTAGGCGCCGCAGACAGCCTGGCAAGGGGACAGAGCACCTTTATGGTGGAGATGAATGAGGTAGCCAGTATCCTGAAAAACGCCACTCCAAGAAGCCTGATTATCCTCGATGAGGTTGGGCGGGGGACCAGTACGTTTGATGGACTCAGCATTGCGTGGGCAGTGGCGGAATACATCCATGATGCGAAACATTTGAGGACACGCACCCTCTTTGCCACCCACTACCACCAGCTTACCGATCTGGCCATCACTAAGGACGGTGTGAAGAATTTCAATATTGCCGTCAAGGAATGGGGGAATAGTATCATCTTTCTCAGAAAGATTATGGAGGGGGGGACAAACCGGAGCTATGGTATTGCCGTGGCTCGGATTGCCGGGGTCCCCGATGAGGTGATCCTGCGGGCAAGGGAAATCCTCAACAATCTCGAAAGGGGGGAACTCGACGAGGTCGGGATGCCAAAGATTGCCCGGGGGAAGAAGACAACCGGGAAGGATAAGAGACAGCCCGGCCTCTTTATCGCCGATGAGGATCTGATCATCGCCGAATTGAAGGACCTCAACGTCATGAACATGACACCGCTTGAGGCACTGAACCTGCTGGGTAAATGGAAGGATAAACTTAGTAAAATTTAAGACTTAAGTCTTAAATTTTACGTCATACGTCATACGTCATACGTCATACGTCATACGTCTTATGTCCTATGACTTATGACTTACGACTTATGACTTATGACTTATGACTATTTAATGCACACTCTGCGCACCTGCTTGAAATCTGTGAGACCCTGGGTAGCCTTCAAAATGCCATCCTGAAGGAGGGTGGTCATACCCTGGTAAATCGCCAGATCACGCATCTCCTCGACAGTTGCATGTTTCTGGATCAGCCTTTTAATCTCATCTGTTCCAACAAGTAGTTCATGAATGCCCATCCTCCCCTTATATCCCGATTTATCACAGACATCGCAACCCTTCGGCCGATATAGTGTGAAATCATCCGTGTAGGGAATATTCAGTTTGGCGAACAGTTCCTGGCCGTAGGTTTCCGCGATCTCATTGTATTCCTCGATCGTTGGATGATAGGCCTCTTTGCATTTTTTACAGAGCGTTCTCACGAGTCTCTGGGCAAGGATACCGAGGAGGGCATCCGCGAAATTCAAGGGGTCTATACCCATATCGAGGAGCCTGACAATGGTTTCCGGAGCAGAGTTGGTATGGAGGGTACTAAAAACGAGATGTCCGGTCAGTGAAGCCTCGACACCGGTTTTGGCGGTCTCAAAATCCCTCATCTCACCGACCATAATGACATCCGGATCCGCCCGGAGGAAGGCGCGCATGGCAGCGGCAAAGTCAAATCCGATCTTGGGCTGGACCTGTACCTGACGTAACCCGTACTGGGTAATTTCCACCGGATCTTCCGCCGTCCAGATCTTCCTGTCCGGTTTATTGATGTGGTACAGCGCTGCATGCAGAGTCGTGGTTTTACCGGATCCGGTAGGGCCTACCACGAGGATTATTCCGTAGGGCTTTTCGAGGATCTTTAAAAACTCGCTGTAATTTCTCGTTGCCATCCCCATAGCTTCAAGGGGCATGGTTTCCCCCTTGGCCAGAATGCGCATCACTACATCCTCAACACCTCCCTGTGTCGGTATCGTGGCTACACGAAGTTCAATTTCCTCTCCCTGCGGTCTTTTGAATTTTATCTTTCCGTCCTGAGGGATTCTCTTGACTGTGATATCTAAATTAGACATGATCTTTATTCTGGAGACAACTGCAGCCCTGTAATTGTAAGGAACAGTTTGATAAAGGGCACAATCGCCGTCAACCCTGTAACGGATTTCCACATTTTTCTTACCCACATTGGGTTCAACATGGATATCTGAGGCCCGCCGTGTATAAGCATCGTTGATAATCTTATTGACGAGCTGCATGATCACACTGTCCGATTCTGTAACAATTTCGCCTTCTTCTTCCTGGGACTCCTCTTCCATTTCAAGCTTTCCCAGAAGTTCCGTGAAGGATGATTCACCTTCGGGGGACTGGAAAAAGTGATGGATAAATTTTCTGATGTCCTCCGTTAGAGCCACATCGTATTCGACCGCTTTCGTTTTTAAGAGACTTTCAATTGTATCCCGTTTCACGATGTTATTGGGATCATCAACAAGGACATGGATATTTCCTTCTACTCTCTCAAGAGGGACCCACAGCTCGCGGAGGAGATATTCTCTCTTCAAGTTTTTCAGCAAATCCCCTGGAATAGGATGCTTGTCATTAAATTGTATAAATTTGCAGTGATAGAATTCTTCGAAAGACCTGCCCATCTCTTCCTTAGAGATATTATACTTCTTCATCAGGAAAACTTCCATGGCCTCTTTCTGTTCCCTTGCTTCCCCCCATGCCCTGTTCAGTTCTTCTTCTTTCAGTAAATCACGGCTGACGAGGTAATCAAATCTCGTTCTTCTCCTTCTGGCAAACTTTTCCTGGTTGTAAAAAGCGATGCCAAGAACTTCGGCCATCTCCTGAAGAAAACTTTGCTCTTCTTCAGAAAATTTACCGTCTCCCCCCTTCTTATTCAGGATCTGTATAACTCCCATGAGCGTATTGTTATGGAAAATGGGAGCGGCAAGTATCTGTCTGGTTCTGAAACCAGATTTTTTATCCCAGCTATAATCAAAGGTAAGTTCTTTATCTATACTTTTTAGTTCATCCTTGTCATAGGCATCGGCTATGTTAACAATCTTTCCTGTATTGGCCACGTATCCGGCAATGCTCTTATTGCCGATAGGTACCCTGATTTCCTTTAACCGAGCCCCTGCAAGAAACATGGAGTAAATCTCATTCCTCAATTGGTCTACCACATAGATGGTAAGCGAATGGGCGTTGAAGAGGTTTAAAATGCCCTCTCTGAGATCTACGAGAATCTGTTTTATGTTCTGAGCAGCATGGATGCGATTGGTAATATCCAGCAGTGCCTTGCGAATAAGGAGTTTCTCTTCAAGCTCTGTGATTTCTATGCTTGTTATCTGATCATTCATACCTTTCTTCCTGTCATCCCTTCTGTTTTCCGGTGAATAACGAGGGTGCATCCTACAAGCACCCACCCCGTAGGCAGGGTAAGGGAGCTGTTCCCTACAATGAAGTCTCTATACAGTAAATCATAATAAAAAATAATTCAATAAAAACTCGCTTAGGAAGGGAGTCATCTTTGTCTTGACAGTGGGATCCATTTTAAAATATAAGGTAACACTTTTTAAACGTGATGGCGATTGGGAAAAGAAATTTCGTGAACCAGGAGGTGCCTCAGGATGGACAATTTTACGTTTGGCATTACCATGATTATCGTCGGGATGGGGGGGACCATTTTAACCCTCTGGATCATGAGTCTTATCATGAGTCTTCTTACGAGGGTTTTTCCCTATAAGGAAGAAGAACCAAAGTAAACAAGGAGGTATAAATCATGCTGGAGGCCGTTATAAACGGACTGTCGGGACTCGGCGCAGGTTTCGTCAGTCTCCACTGGTCCAACCCGATAATGATAGTGATCGGATGCATTCTTCTCTATCTGGGCATCAAAAAAGGCTTTGAACCCTTGCTCCTTGTCCCCATAGGATTTGGCTGCATCCTCGTTAATATTCCCCTGGCCGGCCTGATGGAAGAGGAAGGATTTCTCAGGACGATTTATGATGCGGGTATAATCACAGAGTTATTTCCCCTTCTTATCTTTGTTGGCATCGGCGCCATGACCGATTTTACCCCTCTTCTCCAGAATCCGAGGACATTTCTACTCGGGGCGGCGGGGCAATTTGGCATCTTTTTAACCCTGGCCCTGGCCCTGGTTTTGGGATTTTCAAAGTTGGATGCTGTCGCTATTGGCATCATCGGGGCCTGTGATGGTCCGACCGCCATTTATGTTTCCTCTAAATACGCCCCCCATCTTCTGGGGGCGGTTTCGGTTGCCGCCTATTCCTACATGTCCCTTGTTCCCGTTATTCAACCTCCCATCATGAGGCTTTTAACTACCAGCAAAGAGAGAGTGATCGTCATGAGCGGCAAAGGGCTTAAACCTGTCTCGCAGACGACCAAGATACTCTTTCCCCTGGTCATGACAGTGCTCGGCGGTCTTATCGCCCCCATGGGTTTGCCCCTTATCGGGACGATCATGTTAGGGAATCTGATGAAAGAGTCCGGCGCGGTGAGTCGGCTGACAAAGGCCTCGGAAAATGAGATAGCAAACATCGTCACCCTGTTCTTGGGGATTTCCATAGGCGCAACCATGGATGGAAGGGCCTTTCTTAAACCTGAAACACTGATTGTTCTGGCGTTGGGCTTTCTCGCTATCTGCCTTGATACCGTTTGTGGAGTTCTCTTTGGGAAGCTGATGATGGTCGTCTCCGGCGGCAAGGTGAATCCCCTCATCGGGGCGGCAGGCATCTCGGCATTTCCCATGTCCGCCCGTGTTGTTCAGAAGGAAGGTTTAAAGTATAACAAACAGAACCATCTCCTCATGCATGCCATGGGCGCCAATGCAGGCGGCCAGGTAGGTTCCGTCATGGCAGCAGCGGTGATGCTCTCTGTTTTAAAGGGGATGGGGATTATTTGAGGAGGATACGGCAATATGTTGAATTTGCAATCAAAGGCAATCTGGCATTCCATCGAGGCAGCCCAGGTACTGAAGGAACTGGATGCGGATACCCATAAGGGTTTAACCGAAGACGAAGCGAGAAGGCGCCTTGAGAAATATGGCCTCAATGAATTGAAGAAGGAGGGAAGAGTCTCGCCCCTCACCCTCTTCTTCAACCAGCTTAAAAACATCCTTATCCTTATCCTGATCATCGCCATCGTACTTTCAGCCCTTGTTGGAGAAGTTGTGGATGCGGCGATCATTGCCGTGATCGTCGTCTTCTGTGCGGTTCTGGGATTTATTCAGGAATACCGTGCAGAGCGGGCTCTCGAAGCATTAAAGAAGATGCTCTCCCCTACCATCACGGTTTTAAGAGGAGGCAAAGAGGAAGAGGTCCCTTCTAAAGAACTCGTTCCGGGGGACATGTTACTCCTTGAGGCAGGAGATAAGATTCCGGCAGATGCGAGACTGGTGGAACTCCACTCCATAAGATGCGATGAAGCCCCTCTCACGGGGGAGTCTGTGCCTATTGGCAAGGATATAAAGCCATTGCCTCTGGAATTGCCTGTAGGTGATAGAAAAAATATGGTCTTCACAGGGACCACCGTGACCTACGGAAGAGGAAAGGCTGTTGTCACAGCAACAGGGATGAGTACAGAATTTGGAAAGATCGCTGAGGAAGTGATGACGGTTAAGGCGGAGGTGACGCCCCTTGAAAAGAGGACCAAAGAGATCGGTAAATGGCTCGGCATCATCGCCCTTGGCATCTGTTTCCTTGTTGCTGGAATCAGTATTGTCAGGGAGATGTTAGTTGGCAAGATTGATCTCCCCTTCATCATCACCATGGTGATGTTTACAGTCGCTCTCGCCGTCGCAGCAGTTCCTGAAGCGCTGGCAGCCATTGTCACAGGCGCCCTTGCCGTAGGTATGCATCAGATGGCAAAGAGGAACGCCCTGATCCGGAAGATGCCTGCCGTTGAAACCCTTGGGTGTACTACAGTGATCTGTTCTGACAAAACAGGCACTCTTACGAAAGGAGAGATGACTGTAAGAAAAATATATACGGGCGGTAAGGTAATAGAGGTTACGGGTGTTGGGTACGAACCAAAGGGAGAGCTTAAAGGGTCTGATATCCGTGCTGAAAACAATCAATCCTTACAAATGTTTCTTCAAGGAGGTATCCTCTGTAGCGATGCCATCTTAGAAGAGAAGGAAGGCAAATGGATGATTAAAGGAGATCCTACCGAAGGCGCCCTTGTTGTCGCAGCGGTCAAAGCAGGCTTACATGAGACTGAAGTAAGACTTCAAAATCCAAGAGTAGAAGAGATCCCCTTCAGTTCTGAGAGAAAGAGGATGACAACCATTCATCAAAGGCAGGATGGTAAGAGAATGGGGTTTATGAAAGGGGCTCCGGAGTTGGTTTTAGAAAGATGTTCTTATATCATGGATGGGGATGGAGTTAAACCTCTGACGGAAAAAGAGAGAACCGAAATTTTTAAGATCAATGAGGAAATGACCCGAGGTGCATTGAGATGCCTCGGAGTCGCTTACAGGGAACTGCCTGAGGAAGCAGAATATACCGAAGAGGCCATTGAGAAAGAAATGATCTTTGTTGGTCTTGTGGGAATGATCGATCCACCCAGAGAAGAAGCCATCGAGGCCATCAATGTGTGTAAGCAGGTGCATATCAAACCCATCATGATTACAGGAGATCATAAGCTCACAGCGGTCGCCATCGCCAAGGAGATCGGCATCTATAAAGATGGCGATCGGGTATTGACCGGTAAAGAATTAGAGAAGATGACTGACGAAGAGTTTGAAAAGATCGTTGATAAAGTCACCGTCTATGCCCGGGTTTCGCCGATGGATAAGCTAAAGATCGTCAAGGCATGGCAGAGTAAAGGTGAAGTGGTGGCGATGACCGGAGACGGCGTCAATGATGCCCCTGCCTTGAAGCAGGCCGATATCGGAATCGCCATGGGGATCTCCGGTACCGAAGTAGCCAAAGAGGCAGCGGATATGGTTTTGAATGATGACAACTTTGCCACTATCGTGAAGGCCATTGAGCTGGGCAGATGGATATATGATAATATAAAAAAATATCTCACCTATCTCCTCAGGTGTAATATTACAGAGGTGGTGGTCATCGGGGGAGTGGTTCTCATTTCAGGGCCTGAATATTTACCCCTCCTGCCTGCAGCCATATTGTATATGAATCTGGCGACGGATGGACTCCCTGCACTTGCCTTGGGCGTAGCGCCCCCTGATCCGGACATTATGCAGAGACCACCGAGAGACCCCAGCGAAAGTGTATTTTCCTGGGATGTGAGGGCCTTTATCGGAGTGGCCCTTTTGATCGAAATTCCCTTCTTCTTCTTTCTCTTCTACCATGAGCTCATGGATATCACCCATGCGAGGACAGAGATCTTCTTCCTGTTCATACTTATCGAACTGATTATTGCCCTTAACTTCCGTTCGATGAAATACAGCATCTTTAAAGCCCCTCCTCACAAGTGGCTCCTCATTGCCCTTGCATGGGAGATTATATTGATTGCTGTTCTGGTCCAGATTTCATCTGTGCGCGAGGCCTTCGGAATACTTAAACCTTCAGTTGTTGATCTCGAAATCATCTTAGGCTTTGGCATCATTGTATTTATCTCCATGGAGGTGGTCAAGGCAATCTTAAGAAAAAAGATGTCACACCGTTCTGGATAGTCCCCCCCCGGAGGGAGTTCAGATTAATAGGGCATGGAACGAGGTAAAGGTTGACGGTTTGCAAACCCTCAAAGTCACAACTGAAACTCTGGGAGAAACTGGAGCTGGCTAAATATCGTCAGCGGGAAGGTTTATTTCTTGCGGAAGGCTTTAAGGTTGTTCAGGAGTTATTGAAAAGCAAAAGCCCCTGGGAAACAAAAGCGATCCTGGTGATGGAGGAAAAACGGGAACGCTGGGAGGCTTTCTTATCCACAATTCCAGAAAATGCAGAAATTTATCTTTTGTCAGCGCGACAATGGTCAAAATTAAGTCAGGATAAAGAGCCGGAAGGAATCATGGCCCTGGCTGACATACCCCGTCCGGCCAATATCTCCGGGTTGTCTCCGCCGGAGGCGGGATATCTTCTGCTCCTGCATCAGATCCGTAATCCCAATAATCTTGGCGCAATAATGCGGACAGCCCACTGGTTCGGCATCAGAACGGTCATTCTCAGCGCCGATTCGGTGGATTTTACCAATTCCCGGGTAGTGCGCTCTTCCATGGGCAGTGTTTTTCATCTTACTATCATTCCAGAGATTGATTTTATCGAGGTTCTGCCCCGGATTAAGAAACACTATTCTCTTATCGGCAGCCATGTCCGAATAGGCATTCCTCCCCATCCCTGCCCGGAGGGGACGGCCCTCCTGCTGGGTTCTGAAAGTCATGGCCTGTCGGAACAAATCGTAGATATGATTGATGAACAGTGGTGCATCCCCGGGATGGGGGATGCAGAATCTCTCAGCCTGCCGCAGGCAGGGGCGATCATGATGTATGAGTGCAGGCGGGGAGGAAATAAGTCCTGACAGGGGAGCATCAAGACCACGCCCTTCCCCCCCCCTTATCCCTTTCTATTATCTGGTTTATCCCTGACCCATCTCAATGGCCACGACGGAGTGTGGCCCTCCTACTTTTTTCTTGACAAAGAAATTTTTTAATGTGAACTATAATTCATTATCTGCAATATTCATTCTATTATTTGAATATAGGTTCAAGTATGGAAAAATTAAAGAGAAAAGAGAGAGAATACAATCTCCGGAGGGCGGAGATCCTGAAGGAGGCGGAAAAAATATTCGCCGCCAAGGGATTCTACAAAACAACAATGGCAGAGATTGCCGAGGCCTCCGGTTTTGCCATTGGCACTCTCTATCAGTTCTTTGAGGGGAAAGAACGCCTTTACACCACAATGGTCAGTGAAAAGCTGGACATGATGTATTCAGAAATCAGGGAGAAAGTAGGTAGCGCGGAAAGTATTATAGAAAAAATCGAAGCCCTGGTGAAGGCACATTTTGCTTTTGTGGAAAATAACGTAAATTTTTGCACCCTCTTCATCCAGTGGGAAGGCACCGCCATCTCGGAGGGAAATACCTTCCTGAAAGATAAAATGATCAGCAGTTATCTGGGTCATATCAATTTTGTAGAAGAACTCATGCAGGAAGGAACTAGGGCAGGGTACTTAAAAGTTATGGAACAGGGAACGATGGCCTTTGCCCTCCTGGGTATGATCAACTCGTTTACATTCAACTGGTTGGTTGCCCCGAAAGATACACACTTAAGCGGTAAAGTCGGTTTTGTTCTCGACATTTTTCTGAGTGGGGTAAAAAATGAAGGAGGTCAGGGGGACCAGGGGTCAGGGATCAGGGTTTAAGGAGTAAGAAAATGAGCAGATCTGGTTTGGTGATTGGCGTTTTGATGGCCTTATCTGTTGCTGTTACGCCAATATGCGCCTTTGCAGAAGAATATTCCCTCGATGATCTTTACAGGATCGCCCTTCAACGTTCCGAGAAGATTAAAGTTTCCGAGGAAAATCTCTATATCTCAAAATTAGGTAAAGAAAAAGCCTTCTCTGTTCTAATTCCCAGACTTTCCGCATTCGGGAATTACACAAGGTATAGTGAGGACAAGTCAGCCGGCTTTGGCGTAATTCAACCTGATTTCGCAACTGCCTGGGGTATGAAGCTGGAACAGTCTTTCTCTTTAAGCGGGAGAGAACTCACTGGCCTCAAAATGGCAGAGGAAAACATTGTAAGAAACAGTTACGATCTTTATGCCACGAGAGAAGAGTATCTGTTTGCCGTGGCCGGTGCATACTATGATGTATTAAAGGCAAAAAAGATCCTGGACATCGCCGATTCAAACCTGGAGAGGCTTACAAAGCACAGAAATGCCGCGGAAAAGCGATTAAAGGTGGGAGAGGTAACCAGGACGGTGCTCCTGCGGGCCGAGGGAGAGCTTTCCGGAGCCAGGTCTGATCAACTGACGGTAAAAAATGGATGGGAACTGGCAAGGGCGGTACTGGCAAGAATTGTGGGGATCAACAGAGACTTTCAACTCCGGGAAGCTCCCCGCGAAGAGATGCAAATTTCTTCTTTAGCTTCCTTGCAAGAGACAGCCTTGGCGGAAAGGGTAGAGATTAAAAGCCTGGAGAGTCAGAAGAAAATAGCCGGCCAGCAGATTCAGTATGCAAAAGGGACATACTGGCCGGAGCTTTCTGTTTCCGGGGTTTATAAAGGGGCGGATCAGAATCCTGCCTCGCCGTTCCTGCTTAAGGAAAGTACCTACGGGGAGTTATCTTTAGATTTTCCCCTCTTCGAGGGGGGCTTGAGAAGGGCGGAAGTCAGAGAAGCAAAGGCAAAGGAGAGACAGGCGGGACTATTTTATGAAGACCTGAAAAAGACGATTCAGATAGAGGTTGAAAGCGCCTACCTGGAACTCGTTACCCAGAAGGGGATTCTCAAATTCTTAGAGGATCAGCTTGTCTTTGCCAGGGACAACTATTATGCCGTATCAAAACAATTCGAATTTGGACTGGCCGACAGCATTGATGTGATGGACGCAAACACGTTGCTGGTCTCGGCGGAGAGGAAGGTGGCGGAGGCCGTTTATAACCATCAACTGTCTGTTCTGAGGGTGAAGAGGGTAACGGGGGTGCTGTTAAAAACTGTCATACGTCATACGTCGTACGTCGTACGTCATAAGTCGTAAGTCAAAAGACATATGACATATGACGTACGACGTATGACTTATGTTTTATGTTTTAAAGGAGTAGCTAAAAAATGGGGAAACGGTTGTTAGTCGTAGGTGTCTGTGTTGTCTTGATCTGCGTGTTTTTTCTTCCTGGCTGTGGCAAGAAGGAGGCAACCGAAAAGGTAGAAAAGGCAATAAATGTGCGTATCCAGCCTGCCCAGAAGAAGGCTTTCCGTCCTTTCGTGGAGGCTATCGGTACCTTGAACCCTGACGAGGACGTTATGGTAAGCAGTGAAATCGGGGGAATTTTAAGAAGTGTCAGAGTGGATGAGGGAACAGACGTTTTTAAGGGTATGCTCCTTGCCGCTGTCAGCGATACCGATTACCGCCTGGAAGTCAAGAGGGCGGAGGCTGTCCTGAGGCAGGCGGAGGCAACCCTTGCCAATACGAGGCTGGAATATCAGCGAAAGGAAGCCCTCTACAGAGAGGAACTGGTAACGAAACAGCAGTTTGACGATGTATCCACAAGATTGTCTCTGGCCATGGCAGAGGTGGAAAAGGCAAGGGCAACCCTCTCCCTATCCGGGGAGAGACTTCTCAAGACAAGTATCTCTTCGCCCCTTAATGGTGTCATCAAGGAGAAGAAGGTTTCCGCCGGGGATTATGTGAAAGATGGCACACCACTCTTTGAGATTATTCGTATTGATCCCCTGAAACTCAATTTTACCGTCAACGAAAAGGATGTGGGAAAGATCAAGGTCGGTCAGGATGTGAGCTTTAAGATAGATGCCATTCCCGACATTGCCTTTGCGGGAAGGGTGAGTATCGTTTATCCAAATCTGGAGGAAAGGACGAGAACCCTCCAGGTGGAAGCCAAGGTTCCCAATAGCCACAGGCTTTTAAAGCCGGGACTCTTTGTAAAGGTTACCGTATATACCGGAGACCTGAAGGATATCGTTGTTGTTCCCATCACATCCATCCTCTATGAAGAGGCAAAAACCTCTCTCTTTATCGTTGAGGGTGATCGTGCCCGGGAGAGGGAGGTGAAAATCGGGAGGAAGTATGGAGAGTTGCTGGAGATTGTCGAGGGGCTGCAAGGGAAGGAGATGGTCGTAGTGGTCGGTCAGAACAATCTTGCCGAGGGGGTAAAGGTCAATGTGGCTCGCTGATACATCCGTTAAACGGCCCGTATTCGCCACCATGCTCATCCTTGCCCTGGTGGTCCTTGGAATTGTCAGTTATCAGGAGATCGGTGTTGATCTCTTCCCCAGGGTGGACTTCCCTATCGTCAACGTCGTAACGCGGTTAAAGGGGGCATCTCCCGAGGTCATGGACGTTGACGTTACGGATAAGATCGAAGAGGCTCTGAACACGATCAACGGCGTGAAGACCATCACCTCTACCAGCGCCGAGGGGTATTCCGTGGTAGTGGTGGAATTTGTCCTCGAAAGGGATATAGACCTTGCCGTGCAGGATGTGAGGGAAAAAATCTCTGCCGTCAGGTCGGAACTGCCGGCCGACATCAAAGAGCCGATTATTGAAAAGGTTGATCCGGATGCAACGCCCGTCATGTGGCTGGCCCTGGCGGGGGAGAAATCCGTCCGCGAGCTTTCTACCTACACCGATGAGGTGCTAAAGGAACAGCTTCAGAGGATCAAGGGCGTCGGCGCCGTCAGATTGGCCGGCTTGAGGTTGAGAGAGGTAAGGGTCTGGCTCAATGCCGACAAACTTCGGGCCTGTCAGATTGCGGCAAACGATGTCCTCGCGGCGCTCCGGCGGGAAAACGTGGAGCTTCCCGGGGGACGGATCGAGAGCGCCTCAAAGGAATATACGGTAAAAATCAAGGGGGAGTTCCCCAATGTGCCTGATTTCAATGATCTGATAGTTGCCTATTACCATGGCGCCCCCGTAAGGCTCCAGGATATCGGGAGAGTTGAGGACGGAGTGGAGGAGAAGCGGTCTGTTGCCCGCTTCAATGGCGTTCCCGCCGTTGGCCTTGGTATTCAAAAACAGTCGGGGACAAACACCGTGGAGGTAATCGGGAGGATCAAAGAGGAATTGGTGAATATTAAAAAAACCCTCCCTCCCGGGATAAGCCTTGACATTGCCTTTGACCAGTCCACATTTATCAAGCGTTCTATCCATGAGGTGCAAAAGCACCTGATCATCGGGGGCTTCTTTGCCGTTATAGCCGTTATTATCTTCCTGAGAAATACAAGGACAACCCTTATCAGCGCGGTAGCCTTACCGGTTTCGATTATCTCCACCTTTGCCCTGATGAGGGCCTTCAATTTTACCTTCAACAACATGACCATGCTGGCCCTCTCCCTTTCCGTGGGTCTGCTCATTGATGACGCCATCATCGTGATCGAAAACATCTACCGGCATGTGGAGGAAGGAATGGCGCCCAGGGAGGCCGCCTCTTTTGCCACCTCTGAGATCGGTCTTGCCGTCATGGCCACCACCCTAGCCATTGTCGTGATCTTCCTCCCCGTGGCCTTCATGAAGGGGCTGGTCGGGAGATTTTTCCTCCAGTTTGCCCTCACCGTGGTCTTTGCCGTCCTTGTTTCCATGCTGGTTTCCTTTACCCTTACCCCCATGATGGCCTCCATCTTTTTAAAAGGGATCAACTCCCGGCGCGGCGACACCGGAGTCCCCGCAAAATCTACCGTTTTTTCCAGGATGGGGGACTGGTTTGAGAGAAGCTATAAATTAACGGAAGGGGTATACCGGCGCCTCCTCGAGGTGTCGCTCCGGCATAGAAAGACCGTTCTGTTTCTTGCCCTGGTTATATTTATTATCAGCCTTTACATCACTAAATTTATCGGGAAGGAGTTCGTTCCGCCGGAAGACCAGGGCCAATTTCTCGGAAGCCTGGAAGGACCAAGCGATTATTCTATTGGCCAGGCAGATGACCTGTTCAAAAAGGCGGAAGATATCTTCAGAAAGACCCCGGAGATAAAGACGGTCTTCTATGCCCTCGGATTCGGCTACTCCCCTGAGATCAATAAGGCCGTCCTCTTTACTGGTATGACACCCAAGTCGGAAAGGGCCAAGAGCCAGGAACAGGTCAAGGCAGAGATGAGGAAAAAGCTGGGTAAGATACCGGGCCTTGAGGCAAGAGCCGAGGATATTTCTCTTATTGGCGGCGGTCAGAGGATGGTGCCGATTCAATACAGTATCAGGGGACGCGACATAACATCCCTTCAAACCTATACGAGAGAAATTATCCGCGAATTTTCAAAGTTGCCCGGTATCGTGGATGTGGATACATCCCTCGAGGTGGGGAAACCGGAACTGAGAGTTTATATTGACCGGGATAAGGCCGCCGATCTGGGTGTGGATGTGGCAACCATTGCCGAGGCTATCAACCTCCTGATCGGTGGGGAGCTGGATATCACAAAGTTCAAGGACGAGGTCAGGGGGAAACGATACGATGTGAGGGTGCAACTCGATCCGAGAGACAGGAAAGATCCTTCTGACCTGGGAAGGCTTTACGTAAGGTCACGGGAGGGCAAGATGGTGGAACTCGCCAACGTCGTCCAGATCCAGGAGGGAGGCGGTCCCAGTATCATCAACCGGGTGGACAGACAGCGTGCCATCACCATCTTTGCCAGCCTGGAGGGGAAACCATTAGGTCAGGCGATGAACGAGCTTGATGCCATCGCGGCCAGGGTGCTCCCGGCGGATTATCTGCCGAAATACAAGGGTATGTCCGAGGTCATGAGGGAATCCTTTCACTACCTGATGTTTGCCCTTCTCCTCGGGGTGATTATGGCCTATATGATTCTTGCCGCCCAGTTTGAGAGCTTTATCCATCCCGTTACGGTATTGCTGGCCATGCCCCTCTCCTTCATCGGGGCCTTTGGGGCGCTGATGATAACAGGGAAAACCCTGAACATTTTCAGTTTTATCGGGCTTGTCCTCCTCATGGGTCTCGTAAAGAAGAACTCGATCCTTCTCGTAGATTATACCAATACCTTAAGGGGAAGAGGAATGTCAAGGCGGGAGGCGCTCCTGCAGGCCGGCCCGGTCAGGCTGAGACCCATCCTGATGACGACTCTGGCTATGGTCTTCGGGATGCTGCCGGTGGCCTTCGGTGTCGGGGAGGGCGCGGAGACACGTGCCCCTATGGGAATTGCCGTGATCGGCGGTCTTCTCAGCTCGCTCTTTCTGACGCTCATCGTTGTCCCGGCAGCCTATGACTTCTTTGACGACCTTAAGGAACGTGTAAAGAAAGGCCGGAAAACCAGAAAATCCCCCCATCCCCCCTTTAACAAAGGGGGGTAAGGGAGGAATTTAAAAAGGGATTTTCAGATGAAGGTTCTTCTCATCTCCGCCAACACAGAAAAGATCAATATGCCCACCTTACCCCTCGGATTGGCCTCTGTGGCTGAGGTGGCCGTGTTGGATCTGATGTTTGAAAAGGATACCCGCTTGGTTATTAGAGGCGCCATAGAGGGATTTTATCCGGATGTCATCGGCTTTCCCTCTTCCTATGCAAGGGAGATCTGTCGCCTGATTCTAACTGCCGGATTGAGTATCACCTGGCGTTGCATTCTTTACCCCTTGAATATTGATGAGGAACTGGTAAAATCTATGGCGAAAGCTGGTTGTAGAGAGGTTAGCCTCGGCTTTGAAAGCGGTAGCGAACGAATTCTGTCTCTCATGAACAAAAGGTTTAAACCAGAAGATGTACGCCGAATTTCAGGGATGCTAACAGAGCACGGGATAAGGCAGATGGGATTTTTATTACTGGGAGGCCCTGGCGAAACGAAAGAGACGATTGAGGATAGCCTTAACTTCGCCGATTCCCTCAGGCTGGACGCTTTGAAAATTACAATAGGTGTCCGTATTTATCCCTACACTGCTGTGGCAAAGATAAGTATAGAGGAAGGTCTCATCTTTCCCCGTGACAACCTTCTCCTGCCCCGATTCTATCTAACAAGAGGTCTTGAGGGCTGGCTGTCGGGAACCTTGAAAGATTGGGTGGCTGCACGCCCGCACTGGATGTTTCAAGTTTGATTATCCATCAAGGTCTGGACTCACGACTCCCTCCGGGAAGGGATCAGTCCTGCCGCGACCTCTCTGCATGCAACGCACAGGTGAGGACGACGCAGGCAGTTAGGAGGAAATACAAATGAATGCAGGAAAGGATGACATTCCCCGCCTTCGGGGCGCTCTTTGCCTTAGTCGTAAGTCGTAAGTCATAAGTCATAAGTCGGGAGTCATTTCCCCCGTAGAATGGCTATCGTCTTCAGGAGGAAGAAACAATGAGAGAAAGGTATTTTGGCATGAAAAGGTACCAGGAGATCCTATTCAAAACAATACTTGGGATATTCAAACATCTTCCCTTTCCTGTCGTCTGCCGGGGTGGTGATTTGATCGGCACGTTGTTGTACTATCTTTTAAGGGAGAGAAGAGAGATCGGTCTGTCCAATTTACATCTCGCCTTTCCGGAAAAAAGCACGGAGGAATGCGAGGCAATTTTTAAAAAGTGCTGGAAGAATATATGTAAAGACCTGCTGGAGGTGGTCAAGTACTTCGTCAGTCCCCCGTACCTGACAAAGGAGAGAGTTTCCATCGTCGGCGTAGAGAACCTAAATCATTGTCTTGCCCAAAACAGAGGTGTTGTCGCCATCAGCGCCCATTACGGGAATTTTCCCCTTCTCTGTCTGAGACTGGCACTGGAGAGGTATCCCGTTGCGATTATCTATAGCCGAGTGCACAATGATGTATTGAACCCGATGATTCCCATTGTGCAAAGAATGGCGGGCATAGAACCGATCCCCGACAATCCAAGACACAGATGTGTTGCCGCGTCTCTTGCCTGGCTCAAGAAAGGAGGCGTTTTGTTTTTACAGATAGATCAAAACCCATCGGAAGAAGCAGGCGTACCCGTTGATTTTTTTGGCCAGAAGCTGCCCACCTTTCGTGGTCCGGTAGTCATGGCGATGAGAACGGGCGCCAGCATCCTTCCCATGTTTATCATCCGAAAAGAGAATAATCACCACCAGATCATTATCGAGAAACCCTTTGTATTGAACCTTACAGGGAACAATGAGAAAGATATAAGGGACAATCTCGAGGCCTTGAGCAGGGTAACAGAAGACTATATACGACGGCATCCGTCTTTCTGGTGGTGGATACACCGCCGTTTTCGTATGGCAACCCCTGGCAAATATAAATGATAGGGATCAGGGGTCAGAATTATCCTTAAATCGTGGTGGACGTAAGTCATTGGCCTCCTTGCACCCAAGGGCCAGTCCTCCCACGGTCAGGATCAGGACGATATTATATTTGTACCGGTAACAACGGCACAGAAAAGGCTCTTCGGCACCACCTTCCCGGGGATGATAAAAATGATCATGGTAAAGGCAAAAAGTGCGGAAGATCTGGAAAGGGCTGAGGAACAGATAACAGAATTGCTGAGACAGAGACACCACATCGGTCCGAAACAGGAGAATGATTTCACCATGAGAAATCTCACCCAGATTATGGAAACAGCACAGCAGTCCACAAAGGTAATGTCACTACTCCTGGGAGCCATCGCCTCGGTTTCCCTGCTTGTGGGAGGAATCGGGATCATGAACATCATGCTCGTCTCGGTAACGGAAAGGACAAGGGAAATCGGACTCAGGCTGACTGTTGGGGCAAAGGTACGGGACATAAGGCTGCAATTCATTATCGAATCATTAACATTGTCATTGATAGGTGGTATCATGGGAATTATCATCGGCATATCAGGTTCAAAGGTGGTATCCATGCTTGCCGGCTGGCCTACGATCGTTTCTCCTGCCTCTGTCCTTCTCTCTTTTGGTTTTTCCGCCCTGGTGGGATTATCTTTCGGTTACTACCCCGCCTACAAGGCATCCCTTCTTAATCCGATAGACGCCTTAAGATATGAATGATCAGATTAGGTACGTGGCAGACCAGGGTATAAGAAGTTAGTTGACAAATACGAAAGAAGGAAAAATATTGACACAGGCTTTAATATCTGATAGAAAAAAGCTAATTTAAATGGGGTAAAATAATGTACCATACAATTTTATCAATTAACAACTGGTGGTGGCAGAAGCAAGAGGAGGGGTTTGTCCGCCGCTAAAGGTGCATTAAATGAAAGACCAGGCCGTGGAGAACCTCTTTTTCAAGACTCCACGGCTTTTTTGTTTCTGGCAA